>CAYFUO010000001.1:0-4518 GCA_964346255.1 uncultured Actinomyces sp.
CACCCTGGCTAACCAACCTCTGGCAAACCCCACCCACCAACACCACCTAAAACCCACCCGGCACCAAACCAGTGGGCCACCACCCGCTGCCCACAACCAACTAGGCGGGCCTAGATCCGGCGTGCGCGCGACCCCGACCCACCGTGCGCACACGTTCCTAGACGCCGAAAAGCCTCGCACCCCCTCAGGGAATGCGAGGCCATTCAGACGACGGCGCCTAGACGTCTCCTCACCAATCAGGAGTTCGTGCTGCCCTCCGTGTCATCAGTGGTTCCCGTAGTACCGTCCTCTTCCAACAGTTCGCGCTCCTCGAAACGCAGGTCACGGTCCCCACGCGTCCCACGCTCAACCAGCTCGTCCTCCTCAAACATGAAGTCCCGACCACCGCCGACACCACGCTCCTCAAAGAACTCACGCTCCATCTGGTCCATCTGGTCCATACGGTCCATGCGGTCCATACGGTCCATCGAACCGTGGCCGCCACGCCTGTCGGAGTATCCACTGCGGCCATCCTCAGTGATCGTCTCTTCCCAAGTCACCCGGTCGTAAGCCCCCCGGCCGCCACCCTTAGAATGGGCGACCCCAACGGAGCCAACAACCAAAGCGATGACCGCCAGCACGGCTGCCACCAGCGAAATCACGAACGCCGGTAAAGCCAACTCGGGGTGGGCCTTATGCTTCTTCGTCTTCACAACCCCACCCTGCGGGGGAACCGTGCCCCCAGCGGGCATGGTCACCGTCGGTTGGGTGGCTGCGGCGCCGTACGGGTTCTCCTGCGCTGCCCCCTCCGGGAACACAATCTTCTCCGTCGCAACCCCCTCAGCCGCGGCCTCCCCCATCGGGAGAGCATCCGTAACTATCTCCTCCGTGACCATCTCCCCTGGGGCGACACCCTCAGGGAACGAGCCCTCCGGGAAAACATCCTCACGAGTCACATCCTCCGAACCCGAACCCTGCGAACCCACGCCGCCAGGCCGGCCAACATTTCCTTCACTCATCTGACGGTTCCTTTCCACAAAACCTCCACGTCCACGCAACCCCACCCCGCACGAACACTTCATGCCCGCAGGGTCCACGCTGACGCAACATTTTTGAAGCCCACGCTCACCTTCCGAGCGGAGCCCTTTTCCTTACACAAAGAAACCTACGAACCCGTTTCCAAGACAAGACCAAGAAACCTGGGCAGTGCCCCACGTCACAGGGACTGCAGGGTGGTCAGGTACGTTAGACACATGAGCGCGCCCGCAAGCGAAAAGAACCTACCCACCCTCCTCTACGTCGAGGACGAACCGGCGATGGCCGAAATCGTTGTTGAAGTCCTCTCCGACACCTACCAAGTCACGCACGTGACAACAGGGGAGGCGGCCCTCGACAAAGCGCTGAGAAACCGTTACTCCGTGATGGTCGTGGACCGGCGTCTCCCCGGCATTTCCGGCACCCAATTCGTGGAAAAGCTCCGCCGAGCACACATCACCACCCCCGTGCTCATGCTCACCGCCCTCGGAACAATCGAAGACCGCGTCACCGGCCTAGACATTGGGGCGAACGACTACCTAGTCAAACCGTTCGACTTCGAAGAACTCCTCGCGCGCCTACGCGCCCTCCGCCGCGGTTTTGAGGCGTCCGGGCGGCGCCGCCACTTGGGTGACTGGACGTTCCTACCGGAATCGAACACGCTCATCTCCCCCTACGAAACGCGCGTAACCCTCACTGAAAAAGAGAACGACCTGCTAGAGCTGCTTTCCTCCAGCCCCGAACGGGTCTTCACCCGAGAAGAAATCTTGGCGAGCGTGTTCCCCGGCAAAGAGTCCGTCGGAACCGTCGAGTCCTACATCCACTACATTCGCAATAAGGCGGACGCCGACATCATCGAGACAGTGCGGGGCCGAGGCTACCGGGTGGGAGACCCCGCGTGAACGAAAACCGTGAAAACACAGGCAATGGGGCCAGCCCAGGGAACCGAGGGGACTCTGGTGAAGGCACAAACGCGCGCTTCAACGCTTACGCACGCCAAAAGCCCTCCACGAAACTCACGGGTGAAGCCCGCGATCGGGACAAGATTCGCCGCGCCAGCCGAAAAGTGGGGTTCGCGGTTGCGGGCGCGTCCGCCCTCGTACTCGTGTTCATCAGTCTGCTCGTGTCCGCTTACGTGGTGCGCATCTCCAGGGTGGAGACGAGGGGTGGGCGGCACAAGCCGGGGCGCCACCCCGAAATGTGGCAGGAACGTGTCGTGGACGTGGGGGACTTAGTGCCCGTGCTGGTCACGGTTGGGATCGTCGCTGTCATCTTCCTAGGTGTCACTGCTTGGTTCGTTTCCAAACAGTCCACAAAACCCCTTGAACATGCGCTGAAAGTGCAGCGGGCCTTCGTCGCGGACGCTAGCCACGAACTGCGCACGCCACTAACCACCTTGAGTTCCCGGATCCAACTGGCGAAGCGGCGCCTCGAGAAGGGGGAAGACGTTGCTGGCGCCCTCACCGCAGCCCAACAAGACGCTAACGCCCTGAACGAGGTTCTCACCGACCTTCTCGTCGCCGCTGAGTCCGCTGGGGATGAGATGTCCGAGGGCGCCCTAGCGAACGTCGACGAATGCGTCACCCAAGCGGTCGAACTGGTGGGACAAACCGCGCAGACACGGGGCGTAGAAATCGTGCGGGCGGGGGCCGGCGCACGCAGCGGCGCAACAAACAGTGTTTACGCCCAGGCCAGTCCCACGGCTCTCACTCGGGCCCTCATCATCCTGCTGGACAACGCGGTCGCCCACTCCCCCGACGGTGGGCTGGTGACAGTGACCTGCGGGTTGGGGGGACACCGCGTCCAACTCCGCGTCCAAGATGAGGGCAGTGGAATAAAGGACGCTGACAGGGACCGCGTTTTCAACCGGTTCACGCGCGCCGATTCGGGGGATAAGCGGGGGTTCGGGCTCGGGTTGGCGCTCGCGAAGGACGTGGCGCGCCGCTTCAGGGGTGACGTGGTCATAGAGTCCACCTCACCTGCGGGAACCACGTTCCTGCTCACCCTCCCCGAGGGGAAAAACCCAGAAACCTGAGCGGAGAATAGCAGCGGTCCAATGCAGAGTTCCACAGCGGCGTTCCAAGACCGGGCTACTGCACCCCACGGAACTTGAACCTGAAGACCATCTTCTCTCCCTTTGGCAGTAGGTATTCCGGGTGGGGCCGCGCACCCCACGCATCATCCCCCGCAACCCCACGGCGCATCAACGCTGGACGAACCCAAGTGGAGGTGATGGGTGGCAGCTCGTGGTGGTGGGCAGCGTTCTCAATCTCGAAAGGACTCCAGGGCAGTGCAGAGAACTCCATGCCCCTCCCAGCCGGGCTCTCATGCGAGCCGCCCACCCACTCGAAGCGGAGGCCAAGCCCGTCCTCGTCCGTAACCTCAGCCCAACGGACACCCGTGTGGTTCCCAGACTCTTGAGGCTCCAAATACTTGGTGAGAGCGGTGGCCACCATTTCCCGGTGAACACCCAGTCGAGCGCTGCCGCGACGGTCCACCTGACTTTCGTGCGGCCCCTCCCCATACCAGGTGAGCACGTCGAGGGCGGGCGAAACTTGGAACAGCATCCCAAACTCCGGCATATCCCCAAGCCCCTCACCGGGGTCAACCGTGACAGTAACGTCAACCGACCCGTCCCCTCGAACCTCGTAGCGCACCGTCGCCTCTGAGGGAGGCGCCGTGGGAAGAGCATAGTTGTAGGTGATGGCCGCCGCGTCCTCCCCAACTTCTAGCAGCGGGTTTTCGGGGGTCTCCACGAACTTCGCGTAGCGGGATGCGATCAGCCACTGGCCGTCCTCCCCCGGGCCACCCCACGCCTGTTCGTTCGAGGTCGGTGCGTGCCAAAAGTTCGGCATAGGAATCGACTTCAACAGGTTGGGAGCCCCGCTCGCACGGTCGCCCACCACGTACCCCACGAGCCCACCGTAAATCTTCGAAAACAACGCTGAGAAGTATGGGCCGCGCACCCCAATATTGTGCAGCCCATCAATGACCTGGGGCGAGGGTGCGGCCGGGAGGGGCGCGTGCGGGAGTGGCGCGGGTTCTTCCAGCACCGGCTGGTCAGGTTCACCAACACCAGCGAGAACCCCCTGCCCCACGTCACCCAGGCCGGCAAAAACTGACTGCGCTGCGGAGAATGCGGAAGCCTTGGTGTTCCCCCGAGCCTCACTGGTTTCACCCTCCCCATGGGGCCGGGTGACCGCTGGGACGTCGAACACTGCTTGTTCAGAAGCGACCTCGAACCCGGCGTCAGCCCACATGGTCGGTTGCCGCAAGCGGAACTGGACAGTCACCGCGTGTTCGCCGGGGGAAGCCTGCGGGAAGGGTGGCAGAGGGTAGGTGGCGGACTCGCCGGGTTCAACACCTGTTTCGACGACTTTCTCCGCTAGGACTTCCCCCTCCCTCTCCAAAGTGACCACGCACTCATAGGTCGCGCTGTTAGTGAAGTTGGTGCGGTTAGTGACCGTGAAAACGCCTGCACCACCTTGACTGCTGCCATCTTGG
>CAYFUO010000001.1:4618-56342 GCA_964346255.1 uncultured Actinomyces sp.
GGTGCGGTTAGTGACCGTGAAAACGCCTGCACCACCTTGACTGCTGCCATCTTGGCTGCCACCGGTTCCGACGCCTGCTCGGTCGTCGGCTAGATCAATGTCAATCTCAAGTCCCTGGTACAAGTATTTGGCTTCCGCGGCTCGGGGCGTTGGCGTGCGGTCGACGAAGAAAATGCCGTTCCCGCAGAACGGCCCGTCGTGGGGCGCCTCGGAGAAGTCCCCGCCGTAGCCGTAGAACATTTCACCGCCCGGGCCCTCGGTGGGCAGTGCTTGGTCGGCGAAATCCCAAATGAAACCACCCTGGTAAAGGGGGTCTTGGTAGGCGAGCTGCGTGTAGCGTTCCACCGAACCGAACGAGTTCCCCATCGCATGCGCGTACTCACACAAGATGAACGGCTTGTCGCGGCGCGCCTCCAAGAACTCTTCAACCTTCGCGGCTGGCGTGTACATTCGACTATTCACGTCACTGGTGTCCGGGTAGCGGTCGTCCCAAAAGAGGCCCTCGTAGTGAACGGGCCTGGAGTCAACTTCCCGGAAATAGTCGGCGACATGCAACAGGTCTTTACCGCCGAACGACTCGTTTCCCACCGACCACATCACCACCGAAGGGTGGTTCTTGTCCCTCTCAACCATGTTCGCAGCCCGGTCCAGCAACAGTGGGACCCACCGAGGATCATTCCCCGGTAGCGCTTCATCCACCACGTCCGCCCCAACTCGGCGCCTGTCCCACGTGCCATGGGTTTCCAGGTTCATCTCATCGATCACGTAGAACCCGTAGGCGTCCGCCAAGTCGTAGAAGAAACTGTTGTTCGGGTAGTGAGAGGTGCGAATCGCGTTCACCCCCAACTGTTTCAAAAGTTTGAGGTCCCTTTCCGTCTCTTCCCTAGTGAAAACGCGGCCCCTCTCACCGAACTCATGCCTGTTCACACCCTTGAAGACGACGCGTTCACCATTGATCTTCAATAAACCGTCTTCGACACCGAACCTGCGCGCCCCCACCTTCAAGGGGACAAACTCGACGATTTCGCCGCTCTCGTCTTGGATTTCTAGTTCGAGGCCGTACAAGTTGGGGTGCTCCGCGCTCCACAACAACGGGTCCTCAATCGTCCCCTCGAACCTGCCGGGAGACACTTCTGTCAGGGGGATGCGGGTGCCACCCTCATGGGAAGCGTCGGTCGGTGACGAGTGCGGCTCCGAATGTTCCGGTGACGCCGGCGTCCACTCAGGTTCCACTAGGGTCGCGGCTACGCTGACCCCATCCGCGCACCCGCCATCCACCTCCACATCCACGTCAACCCGCACGGTCGCTTCGCTGAGATCATCCACCAAATCCACTGAAACCCTAGTGTTGGTGATGTGAGCGTGGGGGCGGACCCTCAAGGTGACGTCACGGAAAAGGCCGGAGAACCGGAAAAAGTCTTGGTCCTCAAACCAGGAACCCGAACACCACTTAAACACTTGCACTGCGACCCGGTTCTCCCCAGGAACTACGAGGTTGGTGATGTCGAACTCTGAGGGAGTGAAGGAGTCCTCCGCGTACCCCACGTATTCACCGTTCACCCACAACGCTAAAGCACTTTCTGCCCCGTCAAAGCGGATAGAGATCCTCTCGCGCCCCCCAGGCACGCCAAGCACCACCGGGCCACCGGTTGACTTGGCTGCGCGCCCGTCCTCGTCCAACTCACCGACCTCGCCCGGTTCACCGGCCTCGCCCAGGTGGAAGGTCGTGACGTACACGCCGACAGGGTTGAACTCGGTGGGAACTTCGGGGGGTGAGATTTGCTCGTGCCCATCCCACGGGTACTGAACATTCACGTACTGCGGTCGGTCGTAGCCTTGGAGTTGGATGTGGCCGGGAACAGTGATGTCGTCCCACTCGGACACGTCGAACGTCGGCTGCTCAAAGCCCTCAGGCACCTCACCCGGGTTCTTCGCATAAACGAATTTCCACTCGCCGTTCAGGGACCGCAGATACCGGCTCTCACCTTCTTCCGCTTCCCTTCTTGACGCGAACCAGCCGTGATCAGAGTGAGGGTTCAGCCGTCCCTCAGCGAAAACACTTGGGTCGGACAACATTTCGGGCGTGAAGGTCACAGACGTCTCCTAATTGGTTTCACACGTTCGCGCTGGTCAAGCCCACGTTACGCGGGTGGGTGCGTGATGCTCAAAGGGGGAGAGTTGGGGGTTTCAGGTCCGGGTCGATTGTGTGCTCAATAGGGTCGCTAGCGACCTCCTGCGGGCCACCCGAGCCGTTCGAACCGCCCCCACCATCCGGCCCACTACTCGCGCCACCTTCCGCGGAGCCCGCGCCACCCTCCTTAGAGAAGGCGGCGAGCTGCAACTCCCGCTTGTACGTGCTGAGCGAATAAGAGAACAACACGACCAAAATGACGGCCAGCCACGTCCCCCAAAAGTAGATGTAGCTGTCAACCATGTGGTTCCAACCCGACTTGTCGAAAGCCTCCACCATTTCAGCCCAACCGTCGCTACTGTCCATGTCGACATGCTTAGCGACCGTGAAGGGGTCGTCCCCGCTGTAAGACATCTGCTTGTCTTCGGCCCGGTACAGTTTCGCTAAATGCTGTGAGATCGCGCCCGGCCTCAACCCGAACAACCCGAACAGGGTCGCTAAGACCCCGAACAGGACGGGTGGGAAAACGGTTCGGGTCAAGAGGTTCTGTTCCTCCGCAGCGTAGGAAACCAGCGAAATGACCTCACCCAAAAGGAAACCTAAAACAGCGCCGGCAGCCGACGTTGACAGGAGCAGGTCCGGCGTGATCGCATCCAAAAGGGTGATGTCCAGCGACTTGAACGGACCCGACGGGATGAGGATCACCGCGACAGGGATCAGAGCGCCGACGAACACGCCACCGGCCGCCCCGAAACCCGCCCAAGTACCAACCGCTAACACCACGTCCGCGAGGTCAAGGGTCTGTTTAGTCCCCGAACTGAGCGACTGTTGGATCGCCACCAACACTAGGGTGGCAACAAAAGTGATGGTCCACGAAGTGGCAGTCAGCAGCGTGTAATACCCGACTATGTGGGATGCGAAGTCGGACGCGGAAGAGCCCCTGATGTTCATCATCATGGTGGACCCAAGCAGCACCACCACGGAGGGGAAGGCGACCAGGGAGGTTCCAACCACCATGAACCGGGCCGTGCGTGACGCTCCCTGGTGGTCTTCCAACGCATAACCTGGGGCCTCCAACTCCTTCCACTTGGGGGAGGCGAGGGCCAGCGAGAACTTTATGCGCTCTAACAGTGGGGTGCGGTGGCGGGCCTCAGATTCCTCATCGAGCAGGCGGTGACGGCGCGCCAACGAACCCACCCAGAGGAGCAGCCCAACCGCGGTCATGAGCAGGGCAATGGTGAGCAGCAGCTTGTCAGCCTCACCCAATATGGTCGGTCCGCTCTCCCCCTCGTAAAAGTAGACAAGCAAAGCCAAACAGATGGAGCCCAACGTGAACGAGCCCGTTGCCATCACGTAGGCGTGAGCGCGAGCCCCACCACGCGGGTCCCTCACCGCGGCCAGCGTCGCCTGCAAGCTAACCCCGTAGAAGACCAGCAACCCGATTGTCGCCGCACCATTCATGAGCCCATTATCCCCAACAAACCAGTCAAGCACTACATGTGTCGCCCAGCACCCAACCGTGGGGCCGCGGGCCCAGAAAGAGACATGCGTCGGGCTGTGGGCCCTAAAGCCACTGGCCCCAGTATTTCTAGTAAGTTAGAACCGTGACTTCACCTAGCCAACCCCAAGCCGGCCCACCCCACCAGGGTCCCGGCAGCGTCACTGCTCGGGACGCGTTCCGTAGGCGCCGCAGCAAACGCCAGACAGCGGTGTTCGGGGTCGCCATCTTGGGGATGGTTGTCGCCCTCGCACTCGGCTTCCTAGGACTCACCGGGTCGATCCTTCTGCCCATCGGGGACGAGTTCTCAAAGAAGGAGGTCTTCGCGACCCCCGGCTCCACCCCCTGCCCAACTGCGGGCGCCCGCCCCGTCGACCCTGAGGGCGCGCGGGTGAGAGTGTTCAACACGTCCTCCCGCCCCGGCCTCGCAACCGCTGTAGGCGAGTCGCTGGAAGCATTGGGCTATGAGCTTGCGGGCGCGGACAACGCTCCCTCCTACCGGGGGAACGTCAAGATTGAGGCTGGCCCCCGCGGTGTCGACGACGCTTACACAGTCGCCAGGTACTTCGGTAGCGACACCCGCATCGTCCTCACTGACGCTGAAGACCGCACCCTCACCATCACGTTGGGACTCAACTTCGAGGGCATGCCCCCACAGGGTGAGATCGACGAGATCTTCGCGTCCCACACCGCCCTCCTCCCACTGGAAGGGTGCGAAAAAGTTCAGGAACCGGTTGGCGGTTGGGAACTGCAGTCAGACCAGTCAGGTCAGTCTGGGCGAAGTGGGGAAGACTCCACCCCCAGTGATGAAGCCACTGAAGAGAACAGCGAAGCCTGAGCCACCCCGCGGGCGGCCCACCACTTCACGCTTCAGCCGCGCGCCTGTGTCCCCGCAACATTTGCTCAAAATATTGCATTCCGGCGACGACGTGGCCGACGACCCCCACCCACACCAGTACGAGGGCGACATCACGCAACATTTCACTACCCATCGCTGCCGCCAACAAAAGTAGGGGGATCCCCGTCAGGAGGAGGGCTGTGCGCACTTTCCCCACCCAAGTGACCTTCGTGCTCGGATAACCTTCGAACCAGACTAGGGCGAGGATGGACAGGAAGAGGTCCACGGCGACAATCACCACAAGGACCACCCACGGCAGCAAATGCGTGGAAGCCATCACCACCGTGATGAGGACGATGGAGACCCGGTCGGCGACTGGGTCCAACTCGGTGCCCAGTTGGCTGCGCTGCCCGAGGCGCCTAGCGAGAAACCCGTCCAGCCAGTCCGTGGCCCCCAAGGCTGCTGCCGCAACTAGGCTCAGCCAATACTTTTCAGAAGCAATCGAACCAAGGACGGCTGGGAGCAGCAGAACCACCCTCACGTACGAGATGATGTTCGGGACAGTCCAAATCCGGTCCAGCAGTTCTTTCTTCGCTGCCACCACCGCACCCCACTTCCCCAAGTCGCTGGTAAAAGCTTTACACACGGCAGACGATATCCGAACCCTTTTTGTAAGGTTAGTGGCGAGGTCGTCTACCCGGGGGTCAGTACCCCCACTAGGGGGATTCGCACGGCGACCTGCGAGGGGGCCGGAGCGCCCAAGAGGAACACTGCAGAAAAGACGCTGCACAAGAAACGCTGTAAGAGGAACATTGTAAGAGAAGCACTGAAAGCGGGACACTGCGAGTGGAGGACCACATTTGACGGAGCCAAGCCTCACCATCAGCCACCTGACAAAAAAGTTTGGTGACGTGCTCGCTGTGGACGACCTGTCGTTCACGGCTACGAAAGGGCGTGTCACCGGGTTCATGGGACCCAACGGGGCGGGGAAAACCACGACCCTTCGCGCCCTACTCGGACTGATCACCCCAACCAGTGGGGAAACACTAATCGGAGGCCGCAAGTATGAGGCGCTCCCCGAACCTATGAGGGTCGTCGGCTCCCACCTCGACTCAGCGTCCTTCAACCCGGGGATGACCGGCGCCAAACACATGAAAGTGATGGCAGCCGCAAGCGGAGGTGACGCTGACCGCATAGACCGCCTACTGGCAATAGTTGGGCTCTTGGAGGCAGCCAAACGGAAAGTTGGCGGCTACTCACTGGGCATGAAACAAAGGCTAGGCTTGGCAACCGCCCTATTGGGGGACCCCCAAATCCTAGTGTTGGACGAACCAGCCAACGGCCTGGACCCGGAGGGAATCACTTGGCTGAGGGATTTTCTCCGCTCTTTCGCGGCGGACGGTAGAACCGTCCTGCTTTCCTCCCACCTTCTAGGTGAAGTGCAGCAAGTCGCAACAGACGCAGTCATCATAAACAAAGGGAGGCTGGTCGCCGCGGGCACCGTTGAAGAACTGGAACTTCAAGCAGGAACACGAGTGGAAGTGGGTGCAGCTGACCCCGCCGCACTGTCCGACGCGCTCGCCCGGGCGGGGTTAACTTTGGTGCGAGCGGGGAGACACGCAGCTCCAAGAACTGAAGCTACAACGAACAACGCGCCAAACTTCGCCCCCCTAATCGTGAAAGATGCGACGGCGCAGCAGGTTGGCGAAGTCGCCTTCACCGCCGGGGTCCCCCTCACTCACCTGAGTGAGCAGGTCACGGGCCTTGAAACCTTGTTCATGGAGATGGTGGGAGGCGCCAAGTGAACCAGTTGATGCGGGCCATCAAGTCAGAATGGCTGAAAGTCTTCTCAACGAGGGTGTGGTGGGCTCTAGCCCTAGTGATGGTGATCTACATCGGGTTCACGGCAGCGATGATGGGCCTCATGGTGTCCGGTATCCTCGACGGCTTGAGCGACGAGGACCTAGGCATCGTGGATCCCCAATCCATTTACACTCTGGGATCCTCCATGGGCTACATTTTCCCGGTCCTCATCGGGTCCCTCGCGATAACTGGGGAGTGGCGCCACCGGACCATCACCCCCACGTTCCTAGCAGCTGGGCGTAGAGGCCCCGTGTTGGCAGGCAAAACCATTGTGCAGTTCGGGATGGGAATGCTCTACGGGGTCCTCGCGTTGACCGCCGCCGTCCTCGCCAGTGTCGCCCTCATCACCCATGGGGGTGCCTCATCTGGTTTGGGGGAGGGCCAAACGTGGGTCTTTTTCGCCCGCTCCATCTTGGTGATGGGCATTTGGGCTGCGATAGGGGTGGGCTTGGGGGTGCTGGTGCGCAACCAGACGGCCGCGGTCGTCATCGTCATCGCGTTCACCCAGTTCGTGGAACCGTTAGCGCGGCTAGCAGCCCCTTTCAATGAGGTTACCGCGACCGTTGGACGGTTCCTGCCCGGAGCCGCCACCGACGCTTTCGTTGGGGACTCCCTATACACGGCGATGACCGCGGGCGCTGGAGGCCAGACCCTAGCGTCTTGGGCTGCGCTCCTAGTGTTGGTTGGCTACGCCACCGTGCTCCTCACCGTTGGGTGGCTGGCAAGGTGGCGTAGCGCAGACGTCACGTGACAGGCGCTTAGGCTGTGGGAGCGGCCCCGCTGGTAGCCCCACCCTTATTCGCGTCCTTGTCACCACTATCTTTGTTGGCCGGCGACGCGCCGTCCTCGTACATGGCGTCAATGTCGTCCATGGGGAGCACCCCATCGAGACCGTCCCCAACGGATGCCACGTCCTCCTTGCGCCCGACGAGGCGGTGGCGCTTCTTGTAAGCAGGTCCCGACAGTTCGGTGCCGGACGGTGCGGACGCGGGGGTCGCGGCCTCCAGGTTCGTGCCGCGCACCTTCGAAATCCAGTTCATCAAGTGGTAGACGACGATGGCAGTGACGGAGCCGAGGGCGATCCCCTCAAAAACCAGTCCGCCCGGCGCCCACGTGTAGTTCGCGATACCCACGATGAGGGCGACAGCCGCCGAGTTGAGGTTCACCGGGTTAGAGAAGTCCACCTGGTTCTGCACCCAAATGCGGACGCCCAGCAACCCAATCATTCCGTAAAGGACGGTTGCCGCCCCACCCAGAACCCCAGGGGGGATTGTGGCGATGAGCGCCCCAAACTTAGGCATCAGCGACAGCGCGAACGCGGTGGCAGCAGCGATCAGGTAGGCGGCTGAAGAATAGACGCGGGTCGCCGCCATCACCCCAATGTTCTCCGCGTACGTCGTGGTTCCCGACCCGCCGCCAGCGCCAGCGAGCATCGTCGACACGCCGTCAGCGAAGAGCGCGCGGCCCGTGAGGTCATCCAAGTTCTCGCCGGTCATAGCACTCACTGATTTCACGTGCCCCACGTTTTCAGCGACCAACACGAAGACGACCGGGACGAACAACCCTAGGGTTGACGGGTCGAACGAGGGCGCCATGAACTGTGGCAAACCAAACCAAGCGGCGTCCGCCACCGCCTGATAGTCGACTTCACCCTGCGCGATCGCAGCCACATATCCGATGAGGACACCGAACAGGATCGAAAGCCTACCGATAATCCCCTTGAACAAGACCGTGATCAAAACGATGGAGACGATGGTGACGACGGCGGTGACCGCGCCTTGTTTCACCCAGTCCCAGGCGGCCGGAGCCAAGTTGAACCCGATGAGGGCGACGATCGTACCCGTGACCACGGGGGGCATCACTATGTCGATCCACTTGGCGCCAGCGAAGTGGACGATGATGCCGACGAGGGCGAGCGTCGCCCCAGTCGCAATGATCCCACCCAAAGCGTAAGACTGGCCGAGAGTGGAGGACACGGCAAGAATCGGGGCGATCAGCGCGAAAGAAGACCCCAAGTAGGAGGGGATCCGCCCCGCCGTTATCAGGTAGAACAGGACCGTGCCGATTGCGGTGAAGAAGAGGGTCGTGTTCGGGGGGAACCCTGTCAGCAGTGGGACAAGGAAGGTGGCACCAAACATGGCGACCACGTGCTGCATGCCGATGCCCGCCGTGCGACCCCACGAGAGCCTCTCATGTGGCAAAACAACTTCGCCTGAGGGGACGTGTACCCCGTCCCCATGCAAACTCCATTTGAAGAAAGAACGATTCTCCGTCAAAACTGACTCCGATCCGTAACTTGAGCGGACACTCTCCGCTGCTATGTCGGTCGGGATCCCAGAGTATTAGAAATCTGCGCTCATAGCGAAGCAACTGGGGGTGCTTGGGGGAACAATCTCGGGAACGACAATTGCTTTGCGATTGTGGGCTTCTTGCGGAACGATGGAGCTGACTATTTCTGTTTTGGGGAGAACACGTTGAGAGGCCGCCTATGAATGAACTACAGAGGGAGGCGACGGACCCCAAAACTTCCCCTCTGCGCCTCCAAGAGCTAGCGGAGCAGTACACGGCGCTGCGGCCCCTCATCGCTTTGAACCCCTCCACGTACCCTGGGCTGGTCCAGTGGCTAGAGGGACTGGACGACCCGGCAGTGAAAGTGGCTTTGTCCCAGCGGAGGGCCGCGCAAGCGTCCTCGTCCGGGGGGAACGTTCAGCCTGCGAGGGTCTCCGTCTACAAGAGGCCATCGGGAGACGCGGACCCTAAAAGCCCCCTCAACGGAGTCAAGACCACCGACGCGGGGGCCCCTCCCCTACCCCTCAACGACGATGTGCCGCCGGTGAGCGCAGAAAACACAGCGAACTCGGGAAACCCCACTGGCACCAGTGGCCCCACAGGTTCTTCAGGGGCTGGAAGTGAGCCCCCTCGACAACCAGCCCCCCAACCCGGGCACGCCAAAACCGGTCCCCCAGTCGTGGGTGGCACAGCAGCTAAACCGCTACCCGACAGCTATCAAGTGCACCCGACCGTGCGTGCGGACTCCGTCCCCCCGCAGGAATCAGGTGACGACCGACGTCGGCTCGTGGTGATAGTGCTGCTCCTAGTCCTCATCGCGGCGACCCTCGTGTTCGCTGTTGTCTACCTGTTCAGGCCCGTGGATAGGCCGGCAGGCGGGAGTGACGAGCCCGGTGCGCCAGTGGATGAGGAGCCGGCGGGCGAGGACAGTGGCGCCAACGGTGAACCTGGGGGTGACGGGCTTGGGGGAGACGAAAACCCTGACGTTGAATTGTTTCCCGCCCCCGACGGGTCCCTAAGTTTCAACCACTTCATGGCCCCCAGCGGGAACATTGCCTGCGAACTGGGGGAGGAACGGGCGACCTGCACAGTCATGTCCCACGAGTTCCGGGACCCAACATTGAGCACGTGCGGGACCGGCCCCCTGTCTGTGACTCTCACGGATGAGAAAGCGTATTTGGATTGTGGGGTGGCTCCCGTGAACACGACGGGCGCATCCACCCTCTCCTACTCTGACTACTCATCGGCCGGACAGTTCGCGTGCCTGTCAACAATGAACGGCATGACCTGCTGGAACACGGTGACGGGAGCGTCTTTCGCTGTGGCTAGGCAAGGTTACGTGGTGGGGAAGGAACCCATCGAGGAAACCGGTTTCCCCTGGACCCAGTGACCTTGCTCCTCCCTGCAGTTGGCTCCCCCGCCGGCAGCCCGCCCTAGTTTGGTTCAGCATCGACGCGGCACAGGACGCGCACGTGCGCAGGAGCCTCAGGGTTCACCCGTTCCGCCACGGCAGCAACATTCCAGGATTCCACGATTCGTTCACGGACTGGCGAGCATAGCCAGTCAGGCACGTAGCCAACCTTCCGCCCATCTACGGTCTTGATTAGGACCGCTTCCGGGTTGGCGGGGTTCTCCTCCTCAAGCTCCAAGCAAAGTTGGTCGCCTTCACGCATTGAAGAGAGGACCTGATCGGCGTCACCCGCGTAGCGGATGCCGGAGACAAAGAACCGGCTGGAGAAGCTGCGCTCACGATCCACTGGCAGGTCCACGACATGGAAAGTGTCAGTTGCTCGCCCCCCTCCCGTTCGAGCGAGCACCTCGAACGGAACATCTTGCGGGTCCAGATGATCCAGTCCAAGCCAACCCAGGTAGCGCGTGTAACCGCTGCGGCCCGTCGAGAGGACGCGGTTCGCAAAGAAGGCTGGAAGCTCATTTGAAACGTAGCCGGCCTCAAGGTCGGGGTGCTCCAACAGAGGAACAAAATCCGGGTCATCCCAAGCTGAGTCGAGGTACTGGAACGCCACGTGACCGTCGGGGAGCGAGTCCACTTGCCCCACCTTTACAAACCGGCGGGACTTCGGGTTCTGCCAAATCAGTATGAGGGTCCTTCGGCTCCGAGCGAGGTCCAAGTCGGCTCGTTCAAGGGTTTTCATGGCCATTCAGTAACCTCCTTCGAGTCTCCTCCAACAAGCGCACAGCAAAGATACGACTAGTCTCCGACATTATGTCATCCGGGACTTCATACAATAGCGACTGGACGGAATCCTCACTACAAGTGCTGAGCTTTTCAAACCAGTGAGACCGGGCAACTGGGGATGCCAACGAAAGCGCCTGCAGGGCGAGGTCAACTAGGTGCGGTTTTCCCCTGAAGTGCCGACTCGTTCCACGGTTCAGCCATCGTGAGAAGCGTTCCTCATCGTTGAGGATCCACGCTTGGCGAGCGTCGCGCTCTTGGAACGCCAAAGCATTGCCATGATCGAAGGACGGCGCAAGACGTCGATCCTCGCCACTCAAGATCACCGCCCAGTTCTCGTGGTGGCGGTCCCTCCCCGCAACCCAAGCATCGAGGAGCAGGTACCCCGCCCACACATCGTAAGCCGTAAAACTCGACGGCCACTTCACCTCGACCGGAGGTCCCACGCCCTCGAGCGCCTCTTTGACGGCAGCAACGGTGTATCCCGGGTTCTCGCCCGTCCGCGACTGGTCGTAATCCGCAAACCTCGCCGACAGGACGCTGTTTCCGTGATCAAGGCGCTCCCCACCATGGTGCAGCACCGAGCGTGATAGGATCCCACGCCTCCCACCCCACTGGGCTGGGAGAATCGAGGCAGTTGGCATCTCCAAGAGAGTAGCGAGGTAGTGCACTAGCCACTCTGCCCAGTCTTCCCCGTTCACTACGCCATCGTGAGCCCCGATGCGCGCAAACTTGAAAAGCCAAGGGCGGTCGTCCCACTCCGGCTTAACCTACCCCTTCTCCTTCGAACCCATGGGTTCGTCGAGATCAATCGATGACGGAAGAAGGATTTCCGTGTGCCACCTGGGGGTCGTGGCGCTGACGCCGTCGCGTCGCACCTTCAACGTCCTCCGACCGGCGTCAGTCCTCTTCCGCGAACACGTTCACGAAGTTGCGGATCATCCGCCCACCACAATGTTCACCCGTGGAATGGCGGCCAGCTTGAACTAAGGACTCCGCGTCCCCGAACCCGGTGTCGCCAGCTTCCTCGTACGCCTCCATCTTCCGTTCAATGACTTTCCCATCCAATTCGGGGTTGAACTGAAACCCGTAGGTGCGGTCCCCGTAACGGAACACTTGAACTGGAGTGTTCAAAGAGCGGGCCAAACGGGTCGCGCCCTCCGGCAGCTTTGACACCCCAGCCCCATGGTTGACGTACGCGGGAAAAGCGTGCGGGAGGCTCTCATAGATCGGGTCCCCCTCCGCTTCCCGCACCGACTCAATGTCAACCAGTTCGGCGTACTCAGCCAAGTCAGCGGTCACCTCAGCGTTCAACACTTCCGCCAGTATCGTCATGGACGCACCGGTTGCGAACACGGGCACTTTCGCTTCCAACACTTTGGAGAACAGACCGCGCAACTCTTCGAAAACCCACTGTTGGGTTTCAGAGACGTAGCCGTCGGGGGCGCTCGCACCGTACGGCGAGCCAGCAACGAACACCCCCGAATAGTCGGAGGGGTCAATCGTGGGAAGGCCAACAAGGTCAAGCTCAGCCAGCTTTAGGTTTTCTTTATCCAAACCGGAGGCACGCAGGTAAGCGTGGTATTCGCTGTCCAGTGCTTCCTCTTCGGGGCGGGTGGAGACAAGCAAGAAAGGTTTCATGTTTGCAAGTGTAATCGGGGACATGCTAGATGCGTAGCGGTCAGGCGCGCATCCGGCGTCAACGCACCTGGATCCAGTCGAAACCGACCTGTTGAAGCATGAATGTTGCTTCCTCCTCATCCCACGTGACCTTCGGGATGTTCTCACCCAACGCCTTCTCCTGAACCGTCTGAGTTTGGAAACGTTGCAACGCGAACTTTTTGGCGCCCCGCGCGTGGCTCCACCTCGCAACCCGGTCCGCGTAGTCGAGAAGGAGCCTGCCCGCCGCCTCCGGTTCAACAATGTCCGCCGTGAAAGGGACGCCGGGCGCGCGAAGCAGCCCGGGCCAGAGGGTCAACCGCACCTCGTGGTCCACCTCCGGGTGGCGGGCGAGCGCCGCTAGGGATTCCTCCACTTTGCGGTGCGCTATGGGACTGCCAGTGATGTACTCGTACTGTTCCGGTAGGGCCTTCACATCCAAGCCCACCCAGTCCACCAGTCCCGCCTCAAGGAGTCCCTCAAGCCAGTTCGGGTAGCCACCCGCCGCGTGCAGCCCCGTCTGGAAACCCAACTGTTTCACTTCCGCAAGCGCGCGCCCCAAAGCGCTGTCCGCAGAAGTGGAAGAACCAGACGAGCTTCGGGGTGGCGCAGCCTGCATCATCGCTTCCCCACCCGAAAAAACGACCCCGTCCAACAGGCCGCGCCGGCGGCGCAACAAGTCTGTTACTTCACGCAAGTCCACTTGGCCGGGGGCGCGGGGATCCAAAATCTCATAGTTGTGGCAGTAGGGGCACCGGAACGGGCAGCCCTGAGCGAAAACTGAGGCCACCAGTTTCCCCGGCCAGTCCACCGTGGAGAAGGGGACGAAACCGGCGATGCGAAGGCTTGCAGCCCCGGGGGTAGGGGCTGGGGCTGCAGCCTTTAGTTCTTTATCCAACAGGAACAGGTCATTCCCTGAAGGCACGGCAATCTCACGCGGGGGAGCCCGCCGGGGCGGTCAAGTCGCGGGCGAGCTCCTCTTTGAAAGTGACTCGTTCCGCGTACTCACCCTTCTTCCCAATGTTGAAGGAGGAGACGGGGCGGAAGTAGCCCATGACCCTCGTCCACACCTCACACTCTTGCGGCTCCGCGTTCGGGAACTGTTCCGCGCACTTGGGGCAAGCGAACTGTTCCCCATCCAAGTACCCGTGAACCGGGCAAATAGAGAAGGTCGGTGTGATCGTCACGTAAGGGAGGCGGAATGCGGATAGGGAGCGGCGCACCATCTGTTTCGCAGCCTCACCACTACTCATCTTTTCGCCCATGTACAAGTGCAGCACGGTGCCACCCGTGTACTTGCCTTGCAGCTCTTCTTGCTCCTCCAACGCTTGGAACGGGTCGTCCGTGTAACCGACGGGGAGCTGGGAGGAGTTCGTGTAGTACGGCTGGGACTCGCTGCCCGCCTGAATGATGTCGGGGAACAGCTTCTTGTCTTCTTTCGCGAACCGGTAGGTCGTGCCCTCCGCTGGGGTCGCCTCCAGGTTGTACATGTGACCGGTCGCTTCTTGCAGCTCCACCATGCGCTCACGAATGTGATCCAAAACTTCCACGGCCATGCCGTGACCCGTGGCATCCGTAATGTCGTGGGTGTCGCCCGTGAAGTTCCGGATCATCTCGTTCATACCGTTCACGCCGATGGTGGAGAAGTGGTTATCCAAGGTGCCCAGGTAGTGACGGGTGAAGGGGAAGAGTCCCCCGTCCATCTGCTCTTGGATAACCACCCTCTTCGCCTCCAGCGTTCCCGCAGCAACATCGATCAGGCGATCCAGTTCTTGCACGAGGGCGTCCATGTCGCCCGCGAACCGGTAGCCAAGCCGAGCCATGTTGATCGTCACCACGCCGATAGAACCCGTCAGTTCAGCGGAGCCGAACAGGCCGTTGCCGCGCTTCAATAGCTCCCGCAGGTCCAGTTGGAGGCGGCAGCACATGGAGCGGATCATGCCCGGGTCAAGGTCAGAGTTGATGAAGTTCTGGAAGTACGGCAACCCATATTTCGCGGTCATGTCGAACAAGCGGTTCGTGTTGGGGCTGTCCCAGTCGAAGTCGCGCGTGATGTTGTAGGTGGGGATCGGGAACGTGAAGACGCGTCCCTCCGCGTCGCCCTCTTCCATCACTTCAATGAACGCCCGGTTGATGAGGTCCATTTCTTCCTGCAAGTCCCCGTAGGTGAAGTCGCACATTTCCCCACCGATCATGGGGTACTGCTCCTTCAGGTCCTCCGGACACGTCCAGTCGAACGTGAGGTTCGTGAACGGGCACTGGCTCCCCCACCGGGAGGGCACGTTCAGGTTGAAGATCAGTTCCTGCATGTGCTGGCGGACCTGCTGATACGTCATGTTGTCCAAGCGCACAAACGGTGCCATATACGTGTCGAACGAGGAGAACGCTTGAGCGCCCGCCCACTCGTTCTGCAAGGTCCCAAAAAAGTTTACGATTTGGCCCGCCGCGGAAGAAAAGTGCTTGGGAGGGAGGGAAGAGATCGCGCCAGGAACCCCGTTGAACCCGTCCTCGATCAAACGGCGCAGCGACCAGCCGGCGCAGTAGCCACTCAGCATGTCCAGGTCGTGAATGTGGAGGTCACCGGAACGGTGTGCGACGGACGCTTCATCCGAATAGCACTTCTCCAACCAGTAGTTGGCCACGATCTTTCCCGAAGCGTTCAGGATCATCCCGCCCAGAGAGTAGTCTTGGTTGGCGTTGGCGTTGACCCGCCAGTCCGATCGTTCCAAGTACTCATCGATAGTCGCAATCGCGTCTACGTCGTAGCGAGTCATCCCTGCGCGTCCCCCTCGGCCCCATACGCTGCCCCACACGAAACCCTACATGTGGGTCCCTTTCAGTTCTTCACCCCTACATGTTGGGGTGCCTGAACTAGGTTAGCCCACTAGGTGGGGGCCCGTCACATCTTGGGGCGGCGCGTCTCAGAAGAAACAAATCGGCCTAGGACTATCGCGCTGGGTGCGGACCAGTTGCCACCGCGTTAACTTCCAGACAAGAAATCCACTGCCGAAGTGACCGAGGCTGCGATGCCCGCAATAGACACGACCGAAAACAGGGCGACTAGCGCGCCCGGGTAGGTCGCCCCAGAGAGTGCCGCCAGTTGAAGTGCGTCAAGACTGGACCCAAACTGTCGGCTAACAAGCACCGCCACCACTCCAAGACCCGCGAACGAAAACAAAAAGACGAGGGAAGCGAATAGGGACGGTAGCCACCGTGGGGGTGTGCCCCTCGACGGGTCCCATTCGGCGGGCAAAGCGATCAACGCGAAGATACCCGCGATGAGGATCGCGGACAAAACATCGGAGAGGCGGTGCCAGCCGACAGCCATTACGGCAACCCCAACCGTCGTCACCAACACCCAGCCAAAAAACGTCATCAGCTTGCGCCAAGGTGCGGGCGTCACGGCGATCATTGCGAGGGCGACGGTAGCTACGAGGGTGACGTGCCCCGAGGGGAAAGAATTCGGCAGAGCATAGTCGACTTCAAGGTAGGGGCGCGTGATCCACACCTTCAGCAGCTGAGTGACCCCGTTGGCCCCAACGAACAAGACAAGCATGCGCATCAGCAACGCGAAACGGCGTTGCACCACGACACTGGCAACAAGAAGAACCGCGACCGCGGCGAGCACCTTCGTTGACGCAACCGACCACAGGAAACGCCAAAAGAAATTTGAGAAAGGCAGGTAGTGGCCCACCGAGTACATTGCGAGAGTGTCCGCCACCTGCCCAAACCGAGTGCTGATAGCGAAGGGGGCCGCAACCGCGGCGAACGCTGCGTAAAGAGCGACTTGACCCGTGCGGTACCTGCGGGTCACCGCAGCGAACCTCTGCGCGCCGGGGACGCTCTTCATCCGCGTCCCTCCTTTCACACGCCGCTCACCCAAACGATGCACTCCACCCACGTCCTCGAACACCTGTACCATGGAAGCCACGCGGTGCAGGTGACCCCACGACTTCCCGTCGCCCCGCAACGCCACGCGTGAGAGATCCGCGTGGGAAGAAAGATGCAGGCGACGCTGGGGCCAGTACAAGGGAACAGTACAAGGGATCATCCGGCCCTGCCACCCTCCCTGGGGACAGGGGCGGACGGCGGAATGCGGGTGGATGAGGAGAGGAGGCGCGAGTGGAGGACCTAGTTTCCTACTTGCGAGCCACCGGCGAGCGTGACGGCCGACTTCTTCACCTTGAACACATCCCGGGGCGGACAGCGAAGAAAAGGCCCTGGTCAGCCCACATCCACGAGGGGGTTCAAGCCGCTTACAGCGAACTCGGGGCAAGAGAACTTTGGAGCCACCAGAGCGAAGCACTGGAAGCGCTTCACGCCGGATCCAACGTCGTCATTTCCACGGGAACAGGTAGCGGGAAATCTCTCCCAGCTTGGGCGCCGATCCTGTCGGACTTGGTAGCAGCGGAGGGGAACACCTCTTTAGCCTCCAGGAAGCGCCGCCCAACCGCCCTGTACATGGCACCAACCAAAGCTTTGGCGGCCGACCAGTTAGCGAAGTTGAACGAGGTCGCCGCTCACCTCCCCGCCAACGTCCGGATGACCACGGCTGACGGGGACACGCCCTCGGAGGTGAAGAGGTGGGCGCGCGCTTACGCTGACATCGTCGTGTCGAACCCGGACTACGTGCACCATGTCCTCCTCGCCAACCACAGCCAATGGGCGCGTTTCCTGCGGAACCTGAAGTACGTGGTGATAGATGAACTGCACTATTGGCGGGGCATCACCGGCTCCCACATTGCGTTGCTCACGCGTCGTCTGCTCCGCATCGCCCGCGCGTTAGGCGCCAACCCGCAAGTGATCATGTTGTCTGCGACCATCGCGAACCCCGAAGAGTTCGGGAGCAAAATGATTGGGGACCCGCGCGTAGTGGCGGTCACCGACGACGGCTCACCCGCGGCCCCGCGCTACTTAGCGTTCTGGCAACCCGCCTTATCCCCCGCTGACGCGTTGAAGGCGGAGATGGGTGGGAGTGAAGAGGCTCCCTCCTATCCGATTCCGCCCCTTCGGGTGAGCCCGTGGACGGAAGCCGCGAACTTGGCGGCAGCCTTCATTGAGCGGGACGCCCAAATGCTCATGTTCGTCTTGTCCCGGTATGGGGCGGAAGCACTTTCCTCCCAAGTGAAAGACCGGTTGGATCGGCGCGGATCCCACCTCGCTCACAAGGTGAGCGCTTACCGCGGCGGCTACCTCCCAGAAGAGCGTCGCGACTTGGAACGCAAGCTACGCTCCGGGGAACTGGCGGCCGTGGCGACCACGAACGCCCTCGAACTGGGGATTGACATCGCAGGGTTGGATGCGACGATCACGTGCGAATGGCCGGGTTCGCGGGCGTCCCTCATGCAGCAGGTTGGGCGCGCTGGACGGGCGGGAAGAAGTGGGGTGAGCGTGTTCATCGCAGGCGAGAACCCGCTCGACAACTATTTGGTGCACCACCCGGCCGAGGCACTCGCTGAAGTGGAGGAGAACGTCCTCGACTTGAAAAACCCGTTCGTTCTGGGTGGCCACCTGCTTGCTGCCGCCGCGGAGAAACCGTTGGATGAGCAGGAACTCTCCAACATTTTCGGGGTGACAGACAGGCGGGTGGTGGAAGACCTGCAGCGCGCGGGCTACTTGGTGCCGATTGGTGGGCGGTTGACGTGGAACGTGGCCCGAGGCGCGAAACCTCACGGCATGGTCGACATTCGGGGTGGGGCGGGCGACGTGCAGATCGTGGATGTGAGGACCGGCGCGATCATTGGGACGGTGCCGGAGGACCGGGCTGACGCGGAAGTGTTTCCCGACGCTATTTACATTCACCAGGGGCTCACCTACCACGTCCTCGAACTCACGGTTTTCAACCAGCCCACCGAAACGCAACGAGCCCAAAGGGTTGCCGTCGTGGAGCGGGTGACCACGCCCCTCCGCACGCGCACCGGCCGTCACACGAAGGTCCGTATTTTGGAGGAGGAGGAGACGTGGACGTCCCCCGACGGCTTAGTCACCTGGTCGTATGGGACGGTGGATGTGTCCAACCGGGTCACCGACTATGACCTGCTGCGTTTGCCGCGAATGGAGTTCATCTCTAACCACGAGTTGGCGATGCCTGAGCGGGTGACGACCACCAAGTCTGTTTGGTACACGTTGAATGCGGGGGCTCGGGCAGCCGCTGGGATCGACTCCGCGGATGTTCCGGGGGCTCTCCACGCCGCTGAGCATGCCGCTATCGGGGTGTTGCCGCTGGTGACTACGTGCGACCGGTGGGATTTGGGTGGGTTGTCCATCGCGGAGCACACTCAAACCCGCCTGCCCACCGTTTTTGTGCATGACGCTCACGCGGGTGGCGCCGGCTACGCGAAAGCCGGTTTCGATGGGGCGGCGAAGTGGATTTCGCGAACCCACCAGATTGTTTCCACTTGTGAGTGCGAGGACGGTTGTCCCTCTTGCGTGCAGTCCCCTAAGTGCGGGAACCGCAACGAACCCCTATCGAAGTTGGGGGCGACCGCTTTGTTGGAGTTTTTGGCGGAGCGGACTCCCAGCTCACTCACGTGAGGTCGGGGAACTCATTGCCCAAGTGTTTGGCAGCTCAGGAGATTCGGGCTCAGCGCCTAGGTGAGCTCACCTGGGGTCGATCTTGAGGTTCTCTGTTTCGCGGGTGATCCACATTTTGTGGGCAATCATGTCCCCCTCACTGCCGGGGATGCCCGGACGCTTCTGCCAAGGCAGTGGGCCGTCAAGCGGGCGGTATTCGACGCCCAAAACATCGAGGCGCTCTAAGAGGGCCGGTAGCCGCCCCATGAAGTCCTCAAAGTCGCCTCCGGGACCGGACCATAGGACCTCAGCGAGGGCCGCCGCGCGGGGGAATGCCGCGAAGTCGAGGGAGCGGGAGGTGTTCATGAACTCGCTCCACAGGTTCGCTTGCCCGCCGATCACTTTGCCTCGCCAAGGCTTCAGAGGTTCACCCGCCGGGATGGGGTTGAAGGCGTAGACCTGTTCGAGGGTGACGGGCACACCCACCGGGACGGGCTCGTCTGGGCTTTCACTTTGGCGGTAGTCGAAGTAGGAGTGGTAGGTGGGGCACGCTATGACGTCCAAGCCGCGGGCGACGCCAACTTCGGCACCGCGCATTCCCCGCCACGACAGGATGACAACGTCCTCGTCCAACTCGCCTTCAAGCACTTCGTCCCACGCGACGATCCGCCGGCCACGTTCCCTCAGCATGTCGGCCACCATTTTCGTGTACCAGGCTTGAATGTCACGGTCCGTGTCGATACCGAGCTCTGTTTTGCGTTCTTGGGTGCCGGTGTCGTTCGCCCAACCTTCAGTTGGGCACTCGTCCCCACCGATTGAGAAGTATTCGAACGGGAAAATGTCAGCAACTTGGGTGACGACCTCGCGCACGAAGTTGATGGTGTCCGGGTCGAGGTTGAGCACGTTCGTGGAAATACCCCACTTCGTGCGGACAGCTGTTGGGGTTCTTGAGGTGCCGAAGTTCGGGTAGGCGGCGATGGCGGCTTCCATGTGTCCGGGCAGGTCCACTTCGGGCATGATCGAAATGTTGCGCGCCGCTGCATACGCAACCAGTTCACGCAGGTCGTCTTGAGAGTAGATGCCACCGTGGGGCCTACCGTCGTGTTCAGTGGTCCAAGCGGGTCCAATCTGGCTTTCCGTCCGCCAAGACGCCACCTCCTCTAGCCGCGGATACCCTTCGATTTGAACCCGCCACCCCTGGTCGTCGGTGAGGTGTAGGTGCATGACGTTGAACTGGAGGAGCTCCATGAGGTCTATGGCGCGGAACAGTTCCCGTTTCGGCATGAAATGGCGAGCAACATCGATCATCAGGGCGCGCCACTGGAACGTGGGCTGGTCCGTGATGGAAACGCAGGGTAGTGTCCAGGGTCCCTCAGAGATGGGGGAGGCGCGGAAGACTTCCGCAGGGAACATGCGTAGCAGGGTGGAGACACCGTGGCCGACACCTGTAGGACTGCCGCCTGTGATTTCCACCCGGTGGGGCCCTACGTTGAGGGTGTAAGCCTCTTCGTTGAGAGAGGCATCCAACACTAGATCGATGCCTTCGCCCGCCTCAGCGTTGTTGCTGGTTGCGTCCCTCAAAGCGGCCGGCGTTGAACGATCCGGGTGGGTGATCGGGAGGTTGAAGCCTGTTGAGGCTCTCAGGACCTGTTGGAGGCGCCGTGCTTCGTCCGCCAACTCCGCTGGGGCGCAGATCGCAGTCTCTTGGTTCAAAGTGAAGTGCCCCGGAAGAGCCTCAATGGTTTGTGGGGCGGGGATCAGGGCTGGGCTGTTGCTGTCTTCATTCATGCTCTTGGCAGGTCCCTCTACGTCTGGTCTCTAACGAAATCGCCGGGTCATCCACTCTTTGGGTGTGGGACTGAAGATACCCCAGTGCAGGTTTGGGTTCCGCCTCTCCCGTGCTAGCTCAACCGACAGCGCCGCCCGAAGGCAGAAACGTGGGTGAACGACGCGGCCGTCTGGCGTGTCGTGGGCGCCTCGGTCACGGTCTGACGGCCCCTATGTGGGGGCCCCTCTTTCCTCGAGCGCAACCGGCAGAGGGCCCGGGGTAGGACTGTCAAAAAACACGTCTCAATCGAAGGCCAGTGGAATGAGAGCTTGGGGTAACTAGGGGGCCGGACTGCCCCCGGGTCCCCCTGTCACAACCCTCCAGCGATTCTGATCTAGCCCAAGGAAGAGGGAAGATCAGGGTTCCGTTGGGGGTCCCGCTCTGGCGCGTCCCGTGACTGCCATCGTGAAGGGTCCGACACGGAAGTCTTTGCTTGCGACCACGAACGTGTCCGCGCCAGCGACCCTACAGCTGCGCAGAGAAAAAGCGTTGGCCTCCACCACTTGGGCCGCCATCCCACACGCACCGCTGCCGCGTCCGGCGGAGAAGACCTCAACGGAAGAGAGGTCAGCGCCCGCAAGCGCCGCCATGTCGGCGACACTTTGAGCTTTCTGCTTCGCAACTAGAAAGCCAGAGATGCTCACCAGCAGGATCCCTAAGGTCGCTAGGAAGGCGAGGAGACCCGCGTGCAGAACAGTGCCGGATCCCTCCTCGCTTCCCCTCCAACCCGTCACGACCCACCCCACGCGAGGTGCGGTTCCCTGTATGCCGTCACTTCACAGCGGATCGGAAGCGTGTTCCAGCCCCCGAAGCTCAAGGCTGGGGAAGTTGCGGTCGCCGAGAACCATCCACTGGAACCACTGATTGACACGCTCACGGGCCGCGGTGAAACCTGCGCCGCCGCCCCCGCACTGTCTTCACCGAGGCAGTGGGCTCTCGCCGCCGTCCTCGCAGCGTGGCAAGCGTGAGCGTGGGTTGACCCTGCAACCAACGCGAGCATCAAAGCCAACACCACGATGGCGACAGCGCCGAACCCAAGGGCCAACTCAACCGTGACCATCCCGGATTCCGGCGAGTCCTTTGAACCGGCCTCTGACGGCTGCGACTTGGACTGCCGTGGGCACGTTTCGACCCGCTCACGTTCCATGGCGCTACAGGCTGAGCGCCGTTTGGATGATGTTGTTGATCATTGCCTTCACTCCACCGGACTTCAAGACAGCCAACAGCAGTCCAGCGAAGGCGGCTGTTGCAACAGCGCCAATCGAGTATTCAACGGTGGTTGAGCCCTCTTCGGAGGAGCGCTCACCGTCTTCGCTCATCCTTTCCGTCCTCTTCAGAAGATCAACTTGCCCTCTCGTCACTCGGCGTAGCATTTCGTCTTTCATTCTTTTTCTCCCTTCACCAGCATCTGCTGTGTTGCCATGATGAAGAGAAACAGACGCCCCCGCGGAGCAGGTGTGTGGGGAATGTGGACAACGCTTAACTTCCAATGCGCGCAGTGCAAGTACAGCTGATAAGTTTCAGCGAGCCTGAAGAAGGTCTGCACGGCTTCCGACGAGGAGGCCGCATATGCCCCTCGCGCCACCCAAGTGGGTCAGGGCATGTAGTTGTGGACTTTCACCAACTGAGGGTTGCCCTCCAAGTCGGTCCGAACCTGCCACTTGATGAGACCTTCACTGTAGAACGAGCTGCCGGACGAAACCAAGCACTCGAAGTCACCGGGATCCGGACGGGCATTAGGGATCTTCATGGTCACGCCCCCTGGGAGGGTGAACGTCATCCCGCCGTAAGGAACTTGAGCGCATTCAACAACCTTTCCACTAGGCGTGAAGAGAACGTCGCGGAAGTTTAAGTCACCAGCAAAGGTCGGGTCGTCGTACATGAAGCTGTCTAATTTAGAGGGCAAGGTGCCGTCCAAGATCTTGTCTGACACGGCGTCCTCGTTCCCCGCCGCGACTTGATCGTAGATCTCTTGGAGCTGGGCCATGTCGGGATGACGTGAGAGCCCGTGGGGCGTGTGGTACAAAATGTCGATCGTTTCGTAAGCAGAGCCTGTCCAGAGCATCGTCACGGTCGCGTAGTAAGTGTCCGCCCCACATTCCGGCCCCACCTGCCCGTCACCTAGGGGGTTGACGAGGCCTCGATCTTCAATGGTCAGCACAGGCCCGTTCGCGACAGGTGCAAATTCCCCTAAGCACATGCGAATGCGCTCTGCCCTCACATCGGGGTTTGGCCAGTCAATCCCGTCAACCAGCGACAAGTCCGCATCATAAACTCCGATGAACCTCCGTTCGCGTTGGCCCACGAACGACACGATAGGAACAACGGCGTAGGGCTCCCCATCCAAAACTACGCGTATCGGTTCACCATTAACCCAGGCTGATTCCGCCCAGTTGTACTCGTATGGGTCTGCCGCGTAACCGCCGTCCTTAAAAGTCACTTTGTTCCCTGGAATCGCCAGACGCTCAGGGACATCCAATGTTGCATTGAGGATCTGTTCGTCAGAAGGGAAGGGGGACAGCTGCACAAACATCGGCAGGGTCATTGAGGTGGTTTCGTCTTCGTGGTCGGCACCTTCGCCATCCGAGGGGGCTCGGAAAGGCGAAACAGCGAAGGAAGTTCCCGTGTTCACGAGGACGTTTTCAGCGTCCGCCTCCCACGACTGCACGGGGGTGTCGATCTGCCAGAGCACCTCGCCAGACCCCACGTCAAAGGCAAGAATCCCGTCAGGTTGGGCCATCAGAACGACGTCGCCAGAGGCTTGCCAGCGCGGCTCGTCCCCACCGAAGCCGTTGAGCTCAGCGCTGCCGCCGGCAAGTTCCATACGCCACAGGAGCTTCTTGCCGGAGACCGCCAAAACCTCTTCTCCGTTGCTGATGACCCACGAGCCACTGCCCGCTGGCAGAGCCCAGTAGTCGGCGGCCACCAGATCCTCTGCGACCCGGTTGCCGCCCTCATCTTCTAGAGCCCCACCAGAAAGGCGATAAGGCACATCCTCTGGAGTGTTGGTAGCCAGCAGCGTCGATTCAGGCAAAACTATTCCACGTTCGCGCGCCTCACCGACAAGTTCGGCGACCTCACTTTCATCGTCGCCAGCAAACTGTGCGGGAACCGGGCCGGCCTCGGTCAGGTCATAGCTTCGGTCATCACACTGGATCCTTTTGGGCCCGACCGTGCAGTCAGAGTCGCCCGCCGGCATCCGCCAAGTCCACTGCGCGCATCCCTCGCTTGAGTCAGGGCTCACAGAAACGAGAGAACTGTCACCGTCTTGTTCCACAGCGAAAACGGTTTGCTCGTCGACATTCACCGCCCCCATCGGCGTGCCGTCCTCACCCAGAAAGGGCGACAATGAGACGTCTCCCCCGAAAGGAAACAGGTCGACTTGGGTGACTTCCTCAGGCGCGAAGTCAAAAGCTCCCACCGCGCCGTCGGGGTCAGCAATCTCCTGGGATGCCGATGCGGCAGATTGAGGCCCAGCTAGGGTTTCACGATTCAGGAAGAAGAAAGCACCCACCAAGGCGGCACCCACAAGAAGACCAAGGGCGATCGCTGAAACGATGCTCCCGACCCTGCGCGGCCGCGGGGGCTGTGTGGGGGTGTTTTGCATCCGTTGGTCGGTCCAAGCCTCCCCATCCCACCAGCGCAGGGAACCGTCGTCTTGCGGGTACCAGCCAGCAACGGGAAGTGTGGCGTCGTCCGGCATTAGCATCCCCTTTTACTGTTCGTTGCCTGTCACAAGACTTTACCAAGAAGACGGTGTTACCAATCCTTAGCGTGAGTTGGTTTGCTGACGCTCCTTCGCGGGTTGTTGATAGAAGTGCGACACCCCGGAGATTCGTGCCCCACGTGTTTTGTGTAGGTGTCAGGAGGGAGTTTGTCAAACTTGGTTGGGCACCACAGTAGTCAAGGAAAGGACTCACTCCCTTGGGTAGACAGTGCTCGCATTGGAGTTTGGATGAGCGCATCGAGATTGAGAAACTGCGGCTTGGGGCGACCAGCCCGAAAGATCACCAAGGCCTTGGGCCGACCGCCTTCAACGATTTGTCGTGAACTCAAACGGGGAGGGTGGAGGCCTTACAGCAGAAGATAGCGTGCCGGAGAGCTAATCAGAGATCGCGCTGGCCGCGCTAGTCGAGGCCGAACTCATGACCCAACTGAGCCTGCTTTGACGCCGCTGCTGTGGCCACTGCTGCTTTTGCAGGGCTTTTGTTGGCTGTCCTGAAGTCTGGCGGTGTGAAGGCCATGTTGAACAACATCATCCAGACTGCGCTCACCATTTGAGGCTGCGACTACTGAGAAGTCTGAGAGTCGTCAGAGCCGTGGTGGCCCAATTCGTGCAGCACGTAGCGGGCCCCACGGCGCTGACCTCTAAGTTCAAGGACTTCAGGCAGGACCATTTTTCTTAAGAGAGCCCCGGCTTGAGTTGGGCTGAGCGCACAGCTCTGCGGCTTGCCTCCGTGTGATCCGACCGAACTCTGGGACGTAGCTAAGGACCATTTGCTCCTGTTGGATCTGATCCATCCCGAACAGTCGCACATATTCACTCGCTTCTGCCTCTGGATAGAAGAACGACGTCAAGTGGTAGCGGCGCGCCCTTCCAGTGCCACGAGTTTCGACAAGCCCTAGCTCTGAGAGTCGGGCGAGGCTTGCCCGAACCGCTGCATTTGTCTCTAGGGTTGCGTCGGCTAGCTTGGCAAGGAGTTTGCTACGCGGCTTCGAGTCGCTGACGATGGTCTTGAGCGTGATCCCGGACGGCAGCCCCCGGGGCTCCGGACACGGAAGGTGTCGTCGGTGAGCTGGACAACGATGGGGCCGAGTTCTGAGTAGTCGCCGTGGACCAATGCGTTCGCCACCGACTCCCTGATTGATTCCACCGGGATGCGAGGATCGCAAAGCGGCGCATTCTTGCCATGAACTCCTGCTCCGAGTTCCGGGCGTCGACTAGGTTGTAGAGCCGTTCGGCGGCGCGTAGCAACGGCAAGCTCAACGTCTCGTTGGTTACCACATCGGTTCCCCGGAGTTCTTGGAAGAACTCTTCGGCGGTTGACATGTACCGAGAGAGTGCCTCACTGGTCCCAAAAAGGAGCACCGCTCCCAAGGTTAGGTCTTCTGGGCGCGCTGGGTCGTGCCGGTGCAGAGCAGTCAGTATCTCCCCGTCCGAAAGGTCCGCGAGGACACGGTCGCCGGGCCCGGTTGCGCAAAGGCGACGAAGCCGCTAGAACTTGAGCGGGTCGAGATCATCCATGGTTGCGCCGCGCGCCGTTGTCGCAGCGTGGTCATGCCCCATCGCTGTCATCCCGGTAGCTGGCATCCCCAGAACTGGGTACGCGACGCACTCTGGTTCGCCGTTGCTTCGTAGTGACCCTCAGGTAGCGTCCACCCTTGGTGCCAACAGGGATCTCCGCACGAGGAACTTTGAGACTGCAACCGGTAGCCCTTCAACGTCCACCACGTTGAACTCGACAGTCATCGTCTCGCCGCCTTTGATGATCTGTGACAGCTCTCCATAGTCAGGTGGTGTGAAGGCCATGCTGAGCAACATCATTCAGACGGCACTGAGTATGTAGTCCTTGCAAGTCGGGCAGATGGTTCCGGGCGCGGGTCCCGCGGCCGGAGCCGACCCGAGCAGGCTAGGAGCCCCCTTTGAGTGTTTAGCCGATTCCCAGAAAGTCACCCAGGTAAGTCTTGATCTCCTCCAGGCAAGGGATGTCGAGAAGCCCGATGGTCTCACCGCAGCGGGTGCGGCTGATGGTCCGGGGCTGTTCGGTCATTGCAAATCCTTGCAGGCTCCCAATGTCGCCGCGCAGTTCCACATGGTTCGGCCACGCCCGGTAGGTGCTTGTCACGGGGAGGACAATCAAAAGGTCGATCACCAGGGCGTTGTACTCCTCTGAGGAGATCACGACCAGCGGACGGCGGCCAGACTGTTCCTTGCCCACGGCGGGGTCTAGGTACCCCCAGATGACAGTCCCTTGGAGTAAAAGACTCACGTCTCTAGGTCTGCATCGAGCCACCGGTTGGTTTCAAGCCAGTAGCTTTCTGTCAGTTCTGCAGGCGTGGAAGCATAGGCCTCTCGCATGGCAGCAAAACGTGCTCGACGCTGGGCGTCCGCTGCCAAGTGAGAGAGGTAGGCCCCCAGGGACTGGCCACGCCTTGACGCCTGAGTCTTCAGGAGGTCACGCGTTTCCTTCGAGACCTTGATCGTTGTCGTCATACGAAAAGTACACCAAAGGCTTTGGTGGACCCTCCTCAGTTACTAAACGGTCCAGTCGTTACCGCACTCGCTGCAGACTTCGGCCGCTAGCGAGTGGGTTCGTCCGCTCCAACGTGCAGGAGCTGCCTCTAGCTGTACTGAAGTCTGGTGGCTTGAAGGCCACGCTGAACAACATCGTTCAGACGGCCCTTTCGGTGTGAGTTGATCGCTGGGTTCGCCTTCCGGGGCAGGCCAACCCCGGAACTGGGCGGCCGGGTTTCGACTGGCGAGAAACCTTGGTGACCCCAGCTAAGGCGCATCACGCGATGTCAAGGTTGGTTTAGGTGAGAATAGCTAGCATCTAGTGACCCTTTCACCCAAGGCTTAGGGTTGAAAAGTGATATGGTTCACGTTAGGGTTCGTTGCGGCTGAATCACGGAATTCCGCGGTGTCTTCAAGGCGCAGAGGTGTTCGAGACGGCTGGCCAACCGGTCTCGGCAGCGACCCGGCATTAGTAGACACCAATTGAAGGATGAAGAGGAATGAGACGACGTGGAATAGTCGCGACAGCCGCGACTGCGATCTTAGCGATGGGGGTCCTGGCCCCAGCCGCTATCGCGGATGAAGAAGCAGTCCCAGACGGGACGCTGATCAGCACTGAGGGAACCATCGAAGTCCCCGGACTTGAGGGCGGAACCACTGAAGAAGGAGTCACTGAAGACGGAAACACTGAAGGTGGGGGTCTTGAGGATGGAAACACTGAAGGTGGGGAGGTCGAGGACGGAAACACCGGAGGCGTAGCGGCCGCACAGACCTTCGGACTCCTTGGGAACGGCGGGTCTGCCACTCCCGATTCAGTGACCTTTACGTCCCTGACGTTTAGCCCAGAGAGCGCAGTGAACCACTGCCCGGTGGAGGTCGCTCAGACAACCCTGCTTGGGACGTTGGAGGGCCTTGACCCCGCTGAGTCCTACAGTGCGGTCATAGCGCTTTTCGACAGTAACGACAGTCAAGTTGGTTCAGCTGAGACAGTCTCCGTGACCGATGGCGCTTTCAGCTGGGACACGACGGTGAGTGAGGCTGGCGGCTACCACGCCACGGTGACGATCCTCCAAGCAGTCGCCCCGGGCGCAGGGGACCCGATCTGGGTCGCAGATGGAGATGCGAACCTAGAAGTCACCATTAAGGACTGCGATGAGGGCCCCTCTGGTGAGCAAATCTCTGCCGCGTTCGTTCCCCCTTTGGTCGGGATCGGTGAAAGCGGGTCCGCGTGGTCGACGCTAGAGGGGTCGATCGATGGCTTCGACAGTGAGACGAACTACGTGGACGTCTACCTGTACTACATAGACGAAGCTGGCGACCCTGGATGGATCTCCGTGGTGGACCGTGAGGACATAGATGTGGTGGACGGTGTCTTCGCTGAGTCATTCGAGTTCGGATTTGGTGACGACCAGCTTCCTCCTGGCGAATACGAGGCTGACATCGTCTTGTGGGGTTATGACGACGAGGCGGGCGGCTGGGTCGAGAAGGAGACCTACACGGCGTCTTTGAGCGTTACCACTGACGAGCCCCCGGTTCCCTCAGGCCCCCAGATTACTTCCGTGGCGTTTGTCCCGGACAAGATCGTGGTGGAGAAGGGTAAGACGACGTCAGCGACGCTGAAGGGTGCGACCACTGGCTACGACGCTGACATCGACAGCTTGGACGTCAGCCTGTATGTCTGGGATGAGGAAGACGAGGACTGGGGGTACATGAAGACGGTCGAGGACGTGACAGTTGACGCCACTGGTGGCTTCGCGCTGGTCTTCGAAGATCTCAAGGCCGGTAAGTACGCGGTCGACGTCGATCTCTGGGAGTGGAACGAGGAGAACGAGGACTGGGACTACATGGACTGGGATGAAGCTTTCTTGACCATCACCGAGAAAGCTGCCATTCCACCCACGCCTGCACCTGCGCCCGAGCCGACGCCCGCGAAACCTGCTGCCGCAACTGCGACTAGTGAGCTTGCCAAGACTGGGGCGGGAATGGCTAGCGCGCTTGTTCTTGGGATTGCCGCACTCAGTGGCGGTGTGGTGCTGAGGCGCCGCGTTCGCTAGCGAGTATTAGAACTAACTATCCGGCCTGTTTTTGGGGCTGGTAAACGTGGGGGTCGCGACTTGGGTCGCGACCCCCACGTTTGTCACTGAGGCCCCGACAGCGTTGGCCCAACAAAGTGTGGCACAGCCGCTAAAAACGTGAAGCGGCTGGCACGCGAGCACATGACAGCTCCAGCGTCGGGGATGTGTGCAAGGGGGAAGTGTTTCTTGCAACTGCCGCTCTTGCAGGACGTTTGCTGGCGGTCCTAAAGGGGGGTGGCGTGTCAAGGACATATTGGACAACGTTCGCCCTGACCGCTGTCACCATGCAGTCCCTGGAGGACGGGCTGAGAGGGCCACCTTTGAGCGTTCAGCCGACGCCTAGAAAGTCACCTAGGCACGTCTCGATCTCCTCAGCGCAAGAAGTGTCGAGAAGCCCGACGACCTCGGCACAGCAGGCGCGACTGGCGGTCCGGGGCTGTTCGGTCATTGCAAATCCTTGCAGGCTCCCAATGTCGCTACGCAGTTCCACGTGGTTCGGTCGCCTCCGGTCGATGCTTGTCACGGGGAGGAGGATCAGGAGTTCGGTCACGAGGGCGTTGCACTCCTCTGATGAGACCACAGCCAGCGGACACCGACCATATTGTTCCTCACCCACGGTTGGGTTTGGGCAGCCCAGATGACGCTCCCTTGAAGCAGAAATTCGAGTGCCTAGGTCTGCAAAGAGCCACTGGTTGGTTTCAAGTCAGCAGCGTTCTGTGAGCTCTGCGGGCCTGGAAGCACAGCACCTCGCATGGCAGCGAGACGCGCTTGGCGCTGCGCCTCCTCTGCCAAGTGAGGGAGGTGGGCCCCAAGGGACTAGCCGCGCTTTCTCGCCTTCGAGACTTGATCGTTGTTGCCAAACAAAAAGTTTGCCAAGGGTTCTGGCAGACCTGACGGAGAGCGAAAAGGCTAGGCGCCCGTTGGGATGCCATGGGAGGCGACACTAAGTGCGACCCTCAGCGCACCCACGGTAGGGAAGTGTTTGTTGCCACAGCACCGGTAGAATATTCAACGGTGATCGAATCCTCCTCAGAGTCGCCTTCACTCCTTTCTCACAGCCACTCCCTTGCCCTCACCTCACCAGCGACACCGGCTCTCAGCGCGCTGCCACGAAGCCGCCCCTGCGCGGCCGAACTCGGACTCGCCTGCTGACTTTCAACACGCAAAGCGCACAAGCCGCGCTCACAGCTGCTGCAAACACTGCCCCACGAAATCACGGTGACAGCAACGGCTCGGCCCACAGTATGGAAATCTCTTCTGAAACACGCCTCCACTTCTCTTCTGCCACTGCCTCAGACAAAAACACCGCGGCGCAACGAAGGTCACAACCGAGGATTCGCGGCGGCGCGAGTGGCTTGCATTCGGACGGACGTCGGTGCTGGAGGCGATGCCATAGACGAGGAAAAGGGGGAAGCTCCTTATAACAATGACAGCGGGAGACACGTGTTGATTTCGTTTCGATCAAAGAGCCCCTGCCCTTCCTCTCTTCAGCGATATCTCTACCGGAGACTCCCTCACGGTCAAGACGCCTGATATCTTCAATAATTGGCATGGGTACCGTCACTTCTGCTCTGTTCCTTCCCGACCAAGTGCGTCCAAACAGCTGGTCGATGAGGAACTCTATCTAGGAACTGGCGGGCCTATGCCTTACCACATCAAGCAAGACAAGACCCACGCCCACCACCAATCAAAGTGGCAGGATTTCAGTTTGCAACATGGCCGGAAAAGCTCTGCCACCCGGCCTACTTAAGCGATGCAGGACACATTCGATGGGCTCACCGCTGTTTGCTGTCCCAAAGCCGGCCCCTGAGTGGCTGGCGTCTCGAACCACCAACACCCACATGCTGGTGGAAGAGGTCGTTGCCAGCTTTCGTCCAGCCCTAAAAGGAGTAAGGGGAAGGCCAAGAACAAGTTGAGATTGAAGTGTCCTCTGGACGGTTGGTTCCCCCGAGAAGCTCCCCAAACCGATCCTAGAAGAAGCAAGCCTGTTGGAGGTTACAAGCTCACCCCTAGTTGCCGAGGGGCAAAATGGCGACGTAACAAGGGTTTCCGAACGACCTAGGAGCGCCTGTGCCCCACCTTGGTGGCTGGGACCTACACCATGAGCTTCATTGCCATGCCAGAGCTAGATTGGGTGCACGGTCAACCCAATGAGGCTGGCGGTCACGGTCGCCTCTTCGACCAGCTCCCATCGCGTGTTAAGACACAGCGACTAGAGCCGAACCCGACAGACAAATAACCGGCGAAAACAGCTGGGGCAGCCAAGCCTTCTGTGCGAAACCCAGCGTCGGCGCCATCCGAACCTTTCAGACAGGCTGTTCCAACAAATAACTTTTGATAATAACATGAATAACCCTGCTGCGACGATGCGCCGACATGGGCCGCTTTGGAGCACCACATGTGCACGCAACCCCAAAACCGCAGTATAAGCCAGCTGTCCCATACACCTTGAGGACAAGAATCGCCACTCGATTTGTTGGAATGTGACGTAGGAGTCCTTGGATAGTTCGGGAGGTCGATTCTCTCTAGGTAGGGAAGGAAAGAGACAATGGCAAGAAGTGCGGGGCGCCGGCTAAGGCCCCTGATTGGACTATTTGGGGGCGCTGCTCTAGCAATCACTTTGCTGGGCACGCCTGCATTAGCGGACGAAGCTGACGCTCTCGATGGTGCGGGCGACTCATCGGTCAGTCAAGACGACGAATCACTCGGGACCGAGGCTGTGGAACCCGAGAATGACGGGGAGCCTAGCCCAGCTGCGGAACCCGTGAACGAAGGGGAATCTGCCCCGGCTGAGGGAACCGGGAATGACGACGGTCAAGCCTCAGTGGCCGCCTCCTCTGAGCCTGAGCAAAGCGTCGTCGGTGGAGAGCAAGAAGCAGCTGCTGAACCTGCCGCTCAAAGAGAGGTAGAAGAACAGGAGGCCCCCCAGGAACCTTTAAATGACGAAGAACCTAGGATCGAAGCCTGGGCCTACATCTACCCGGATATCGTCGTTCTGGACCAAGACTTTAAGGGCTCTGTCACTGCCAGCTTTGGTGCTTATGCAAACGTTCAGCCGGTCGACGAGGCGGAGTTGTCATACAGAGTTGACTGTGGCGATGGAATCACAGTGGAGCCAAGTGCGGGAGTCCAAAAGAGCCCTTGGAAGCTGCTGATTACGGGGGCTTCGAAGCGCACAGCAGCGTTGACTTTACAGTCTCTGCCCCCACGGATCCAAGTGAGGCGGTCAGTTGTCTCTCAAAAGTCGAGGTCTCCGGAGAATCTGCTGAAGACGGTTTTCAGGTGAGACCTAGCACCATGTCGCCTGCGAGGGTTTCGGCGTACTTCACGGACGATAGCGTTACGTTGGATGCGGATTCCAAGGCGGACACGGAACTCGACATGTACTCATGGCTCAACGAAGAATCCGCCCCCGGGTCCGTGACGTTCGACTACAAAGTGACGTGCGACAATACTGCGGTTACCGTAGATCCTGCGTGGGGTGAAAAGATAGCTCCGTATGAAGGAGATGACTGGTCGTATCAAGCCGAAGCGTCGGTCCCAGTCTCTTTCCAAGCCACCGAGGAAATAACCGGCCCCGTAACCTGCACCGCAGTGGTAAAGACGGAAGATACGCCGCCAACAGAGCCTACGACGATTGTTGTCTGGCCGTCTGGCGTCCCAACCTTCGACGGCGGCCTGGTGGCGGATCCGGACCCCGCGGTGAACGTTTGCCCCGCTGACACTGCTGGGACCGACATAACTGGCAAAGTCAAAGATTGGGGGGATGGTTACGAGCTGCGCTGCACCCTCTACTGGTCATTAGCAGTGCAAGACGAAGGATCAGTCGATGTAGGCAGTGACCTGTCGTTCACTATCCCCATCACTGGGCTCACGCCGCGGACGGCTCCACCGGACTACTGGGTTCTGGTTGAGATAGTCCACGTAGACTCGGGGCTCGTGGTAGGAGAGGGCTACGCTAGTTTCGAGGTGGAAATAGAGGAGTGCTCGGAGGTGCCGCTGTCGTTCACTGGTCAAGCGGCATTTGACCCAGCCAACGTCGTTTTGAGCGCTGTAGAGACTGGGCTCAGTGCAACCTCGACCTTGAAAGGGTCCTTGAGCGCAACAGGTGAGATACCTGATGACGGTGTGCTCGTCGGTTACGACTTGACGTGCGGCTCGCAAGTCACTTACGGCGATCCGATCCCACTTGCGAAGGATGCGTTCATCGACGGATCGGCCAGCTTCGCATTCCCCGACATCGAGTTCACGGCTGCCGGCAAGTGTGAGGCGGACGTTTGGGTCATGGTCGGTGAGGGCGACAGCGAGACTGTGGCCACGGCCCCCATCACAGTTCACTCGAGCATGATTGATGCGAACCTCAGTTCTCAGAGTGTCAAGAACGTCTGCCCGGCAACTACGGCGTCAGTTGTGGTGTCCGGAAACGCTTATGGGTTGGCGGCATACCATGAGCTCGACGTGTACGTGTACAGGGACCTAGGCGACGACTACGACCCAGTGGCCCATTACGAAGCTGTTGACGTGGCCGCAGACGGGTCCTTCTCCGTTGCGATCGATGGCCTCGCCATTGCTGGCGCGTACGACGTTGACCTCGTGGTTTGGGAGGACTCGGGCGACGGCTGGGACGCGGTCGAAGATCAGACCCTGAAGCTCACCGTGGAGCTCGTTCCCTGCGAGTCCACGGACGGCGACGGCGACGAGAATGGAGATGACGGCGCGTCGACGGATGGCGACAAAGGCACATCGACAGGCGAGAAGTCGACAAGCGGAGGGAAAAAAGCATCCTCTGCCGGCAAGCTGCCTAAGACTGGCGTCGCTCCTGGGCTAGCCCTCATGCTCGGGCTGGGCGCACTATCTGGCGGGATCACTTTGAGGCGCAAGGCTTGAGCGTGATCTAGCGCTCCAGCTTTTCCGGCTTGAGAAAAACCCAGTTGTTCGCCCCAGAGTCTTTAGCTCTGGGGCGAACCTTTGGTGCATCCCAGCATAGGCATTCATTTGGTGGTGAGTCCCTTGGAGGTGAGGGTGGTTTAAAGCTCCCCGCGGACGCAAAACGGGTTAAGGCCGCCGGCGGCGTATCTGCGGTCACCCCCGTGCTAAAAACGCAGCCCATGGGGGCTGCACGCGCAAACGCGAACCTGCCGCTTCTACCGGGCCTAGCCACAGCATCTGAGCTGATGCTCGCGTCCGCCGATTGCTTCCGCTTCTTGAAGTTCTTTCCAGCGGGCGCCGCTGGCGGAATCGCAACCCGTCAGGCGCTCGGTGGACCGTTCCCTGAGGTGTGGTTCCGCCCCACAGGGGGCATCAGGCCGGCCGCCGCTCCGGAGTTCCTAGCTCTGCCGAATGTCCCCTCGTGCAGCGGAACCCGGCTAACTCCAAAGACACTAATAGACGCAAGCGCTGTCGTCTCGCCCCAACGCGAGTCCCTAGGATCAAGGGCGGCGCGTCGAACACTCCCCGATCCCCACCTCATTGGGTTTTGGCAAAACGATTAGAGTCCCCGTCCTCGGCAGCCGCTCAACCATTCCACCACTTCCTCAAGGTCAAGCCGCGCGGTCAGCTAGGCTTCGCAGCCTCGGTCTTCACCCCCGCCGTCGCCCGCTTGCCTGTGAAGAGGCGCTTCAGCTTGGCCCACAGGCTCTCCTTCTTAGGGGCATCGTCATCCTCGTCGCCCTCGGGCCACGGGGCCCCTTTCACCACCGTCCGATAAAGGTCAATTGTCGTGACGATGATGATCATGATGACCGGGCCAAAGACAATCCCGAGGAACCCAAACATAGACAGGCCAGCGAACACCGCCAACAGCATCACGGCGGGCGGTAAGTAAGCGGTTTTGGGGACCAACATCGGCCGCAGAATATTGTCGATGTTCGAAGTGACGAGGACGTGGAACAAGGCCACAAAGATCCCGCCAGGAATATTCCCGGACAAAGCCATCGCGATTCCCAAGGGGATCGTAACGATCCCACTGCCCAACGGAATTATCGACAGAAGGGACAAGAAAATCAGGAACATGAAGAAGCCCTGGTGGATCCCCCCGATGTAAATCGAGATCGCGCCAGCCAAGCCCTGGGCTACAGCGATCACGAACTGGCCGCCAACAGTCGCCTTGATCATTGCGCCAATCTTAGAGACGTAGACCTTCGTGATCTTCGGATCCAGTGGGCTCAGATCTTCGACCATCCCCACCACTTTGCTGCCCCCACTGAGCAGCGCGATGAACACGTAGAGGAAGATAAGTGCCGAAGTGACCGCGCCCGCAATCCCACCCACGGACTGGGTGGCGACACCCAGCGCCCACTCACCCAAGTAGGTCGCGCCAGACCCTATGAGCGATTGGATCTTCTCTAGGGTGAGGTCAACGTGAACGAAGGGGATTCTCCCAAGCGCGTCGTTGATACCATCGAGCACCTGATGGCCCAGTGCGCCCATGTCCGTCTTGGCGACCCACGTGGAAACTGTCGACACCATTTGTGCGATCTGCACCCCAGCGACAGCGAGCACTCCACCCAGCGGAATGATCACTATAGCTATCGCACACAGGAGGGTCAGTGTCGCCGAGGCGCCGCTGCCCATCTTCCGACCAAAACGCCTGTAAAGCGGAGTGAACAGGTAGGCAAGCACCCCAGCAAGCGCGATCAGTTCTAAGTAGGCGTACAGAAAGTAGGCGCCAAACAGGAGGGCAATAATCGTCATTACAGCCAGTGCGCGCCTTTGGTTCGTGGAGAACGTGGCTAGCGCAGACTGAAGCTTTCGCGCCGAATGTTCCGGAGTCTCCGCTTCCTCCGCTGAGACCTCCTGGCCTGTCTTTCGACCCGTCTTGTGCCCACTCATTCAGTCAGGCTATCAGCGTGAACCAGCGCTGCTTCAAGATCACCTGCGGACGCTCATGAGTGCTCACCCCTAGAGCCCGACCGTGTCGAAGGCTGAGATGGCCTTCTCTCGGCCCACGTCCGCGATTTCGCGTGCGTGGTGAAAATCGTAGGTTCCCGCGGTGTCGCGGGGAATCGAGACCAGCAGATCTGGTGGGTTCGCCGCCATCCGGTAGCGTCCGATCGCGCCCTGCATGGTCTCCAGCGACATCGTGATCACGTCCGCTACCTTCAGCGATTCTGGGAGAGTGTCGAACGAGGGCGGTTGAGGGGCGCCGGCCACGGCTTGCTCTGTGCTCTCAGATTTGCCGCGCGCGGGCTGCTTGTCGAGCAAGTCTGAACCCATCGTCAAGAACTTCGTGAGCCAACCCTGCGAGTGGCCCTCTTCAATGTCGTCGCCTGGGGCGGCTAAGACTCCTGCCGCCGGTTTCCCAGACAGCGCGACGGCGATCGTCGCGTCGGAGACGAAAGAAGCGAGCGGTTCAAGTGGGACGGGGTTCATGACGCCGCCGTCAGCCAAGATGTGGCCCTGGTAGTTGACGGGTGTGATGACGCTGGGGATCGCTATCGAAGCGCGGATGGCCATCGCAAGAGGCCCAGTCTGGAACCATATCTCGCGCCTCGAAGTGAGGTCCGTGGCAACAGCCGTGTAAGGAATGTTCAGATCCTCAATCAGGGCGTTACCCAGCATCTCCGATATATCACCGACGACGCGGTCAGCGCGAAGCACGCCCGGTCCCCGCAGCGTGAGGTCAAGGAGTCTATAGACCGACGACTGCGTCAGGGCATAAGCCCAGTCTTGGAACTCGGGGAGTTTCCCCGCCGCGTAGACGCCACCAACCAGTGCGCCCATCGAGGCCCCAGAAACGGCAACGATCTCGTGGCCGCGCTCCTCCAGTTCTTGTATGACTCCCATGTGCGCGAACCCGCGTGCGCCGCCAGACCCAAGTGACAATGCGATCTTCATGGTCCCAGTATGCACGTTGGCCAGCGAGACCCTTCACCACGCGGGCGCATCACACTCGCCGACCGCCGCGAAGAGAGTCGTCTGGCCGGTGTTGCTCCGCAAGCGGGTGAGCCCCGCATGGCTCCGTTTGCTCAAGCACCCGTTGTGTGAGGGAACAGTGCGACGGAAACGCCTTCAACAAACGGAAGATCGGCTCTGGGGACACCAATGAACTTGGGGGTCATTGAACCCCCCGTTCAGCTGGCTCCACGGAGTTCGCCGCTGCTGGGAGTAGCAGGGGCCGCTGGCCCCGGAGTGGGACCCTTCCCGATTCAAGCAGTGAGTGAAGGGGAGAACCCCACCGCCACGAAACGAGGACATTGAAACGTATGAAAATCGCATCAGGACACAAACAGTCGATCCTCGACGGCCGGCCAGCGCAGACCCGAACCAAACGCATCGGGGGCCTCGACGCCATACGCGGCTTCGCGCTGGCTGGGATCATCTTCGTCAACATCCCCGCCGTCCTCCACATCGGCGTGAACTTCCCTCCTCCGGCTGCGCGAATCTGGCTTGACACCTTCGTGCAAGGCCGATTCTTTCCGATCTTCAGCCTCCTGTTCGGAATCGGGTTCGGAATGCTGTGGCTCATCGCACCGGAAAGGACCGCGCATCCTAGGGCCGCACTTCTGCGGCGCCTCCTATTTCTGGGAGTCTTGGGCGCACTGCACCAACTTCTGCAGCCAGGCGAAGCGCTTCTCCCCTACTCCCTCGCTGGCCTAGCATTACTTTTGCCCGCAACGTTCCTTCCAGAGAAACGCTGGGTGCGATGGACGCTAGTCAGTTTCGGCGCACTGATGTTGATCGTGGGTACTTGGGCGGGCGGCGGGCTTCTCCAGATCCCAGGGCTCTTTCTCCTCGGCTTTGTCGCCGGCCTGCAGAAAATGCCCTCAAGAGTGGCGTCGTCCGCATCCACACTCTGGATCGCTGGGGTCGCAGCGCTCGTCGGTGGGGGCATCAGCACCGTGGCGCTACAGACAACCACTTGGGAGCAGCGCGCGGACTTATCCAACCCGCTTGGACCTTTCCTAGGTCTGCTCATGTCCGCAACCTATTTCACGTTCATGTTGTTCTTGCTGCACACGCCGGCCAGAGCGCTGCCGCTCACGTTGTTCGTCCCGTTGGGAAGGATGGCGCTCACGAACTACGTGACCGCAACCTTGTTGATGATCCTGATCCGCTGGGCTGTCCCAGCGTCTTTCTGGGAAGCGGGCACGGACCGCGCCTGGCTGGTCGCCATGCTCTCCTGCGTAGCGATCCTCATCCTGCAATGGGTCTGGTCAACGCTTTGGCTCCACCGCTTTGGGCAGGGCCCTCTAGAGCGCCTGTGGCGAATAGTGACCTGGTGGAAAAAGTGGTTACGCAACTCGGCGCACACGTTTTGGAGGGCCACATTACCGGCGCCAAAACTCCGCTCACAAGTTGTTCAAATAGGTTTGCAGTGCCACGGCAGCGGCCCCCAGCGCCCACGCCCCAAACCCACTCTGATCGACTAGGACCTGCATGGGGGCGGACTCGGGGTCCCGGTAGCGCTCCAGTTCGGCTAGAACGTGTTCTTCCGCCACGTCCCACAGGCCCGTCCCCTCACCCCCAAGCACAACAACATTGAAGGCGGACAGGTTCGCGTTGATGGCGAGCATCCGCCCGAGAGATCGCGCGGAGGCCTCCACGATCGCCCACGCCGCCCCCTCACCCTCCTCAGCCATGTGGAGCAGCTCCTCATAGCTCACCTCATGACCCAAGACGGCGGCCAGTTGAGCTGTCATTGCGCCGGTGGAAAGCATCGCCTGCGAACAGCCCTTGTGCCCCACCTCGCAGCACGGTCCACTGTCATCGAGGGGAATGTGACCCCCCAAGCCCAACCCACTCTGCTCCGTCCGCACCACCTGGTTGCGTAGGACGAGGGCGTGACCCACACCAGCCCCGATCGTCACCAGTGCGAAGTCCGATTCCTCTTTCGCGACCCCAAACAAGCGCAGACCATCCGCCAGAGCGATCACGTCGTTCTCTACCGTCACGGGAAGACCGAGGGCGTTCTCCAAAAGCTTTTTGAGGTCCACGTCGCGCCAACCTAAGAAACGCGCTCTCGTCACGACGCCCTCAGTTGTCACGTAGCCACCTAGGGCGACCCCCAAACCTAAAACCTCCGGTGTCCGCATGGACTCCACAAGGTCCACGACTACGCCCACGACGTCGCTGGGGGTCTTGCCCGGCAGGGGAACCTCAGTCGACTCGAGCACTCTCCCCGTCAAGTCCGTGAGAACACCGTAGGCATTGGTGTCGGTGAGCTTCACTCCGATCACCTGCCCGTGAGCCGCGTTGATCTCATACCCTTTCGAGGGGCGCCCCACAGGTAGCCCCTCGTCTTGGCCAGCGTCAATGTTCTTGATCTCAGTGAAAACACCTGAGTCCAGGAACCGTTTGCTGAGTCGAGTGAGACTGGGGGCCGATAGGTCCAGCGTTTTCAACAGCTCGTGCCTAGAAACTGGACCTTGCTCGAGGACACCCATGACAAGGGTGCGTTCACTCGGTGAAAGAGCCAACAGGGCCTCCCTCCTTCAAGGTGTCAAACATAAATTACCCCACGAAATGTCCCCCTTGACGCTCCCTTTCTTTCGCCATAAAATCTATTCATGCCCAAAGACAGCGTCGTTAACCTGGTTCCTCACCCGAATGGCAGTGAAAACACTCTACCCAGCCACGTCCTTCTGGACGCAGGTGGCACCAGTCTTCTACTAGATGTTCAAGGTGGCCCCCAGCCGGTCCCCACCTACTGGGGGCCGCGGCTTCCTTGGGAAACCCCTCAGACTATAGACGGCGTCCTAGCCGCCAGTCACGCCCAACGAGTGTCCGGCGGAACTGACACACCGGCCCCCCTTACCCTACTTCCGCAGCAGTCAAGCGGGTGGCTGGACACCCTCGGGCTTTCTGGACATCGCAAGGGTGCAGGTTTCGCCTCAAAACTAACGACGGTGGCTGTGGAGTCGGACGGGGAGAGCGCGACCATCTGGCTGCAAGACCTAGAGATGGCCTTGGCCCTGAAAGTTGAACTGGCTATCGAACCCTCCGGCCTTTTGCGACAGCGTCTCACCCTGACGAACGAGGGCAAAACAGACTACACGCTGGACAGCCTCTCAATGGTCTTCCCTCTTCCCCCTAGCGCAACCGAAGTGTTGGACACGACCGGTCGCCACCTGCGTGAACGCGCCCCCCAAAGGCACGACATCACTAACGGCACTTACCAGCGGGAAAGTTTCAGGGGCCGCCCGGGCGCGGACTCCACACTCTTCATGGCCGCCGGTCCCAAAGGTTTCGGTTTCGGACACGGCCTCACCCACGCTGTTCACCTCGCTTGGAGTGGGAACTCGCGTGTCGGCGTGACCCGCACGACTTCCGCGGAAACGTTCTTCACCGTGGGGGAACTGTTGATGCCCGGTGAGATCATCTTGGCGCCCGGACAGTCCTACGAGACGCCGTGGGCTTTCGCCGCTTGGGGGGAAGGGTTGAACGCGGTCTCAAAACAGTTCCACGACTATGTCCGAGGGCGCCCGTCGCACCCTAGGCGTCCTCGTCCCGTCACCCTCAACACTTGGGAGGCGGTCTATTTCGACCACGACCTCGAAAAACTCGCCGAACTGGCGGAAGTGGCGTCCAAGGTTGGCGCGGAAAGGTTCGTGCTTGATGACGGCTGGTTCCTCGGCAGGCGCGACGACAGCAAAGGACTTGGCGACTGGTACGTGGATGAAGAGGTGTGGCCGGGTGGGCTGGCTCCCCTGATCACCAGAGTGAAGGACACAGGAATGGAGTTCGGGCTCTGGGTGGAACCAGAAATGGTGAACCCTGACTCCGACCTCGCCCGCAACCACCCCGACTGGATACTGAAAGGCCGGGAAGAACTGCCCGTTTCAGCGCGTCAACAGCAAGTCCTAAACCTGAGCAACCCGGAAGCATACGACTATGTTCGCGAGCGTCTGCTAGCCCTGCTCAACGAATACGACATCGCCTACCTGAAGTGGGACCACAACCGGGACCTGCTTGAAGCAGGATCAGGTGGCGCCCCCCGTTTCCACGAGCAAACCAAAGCCCTGTACCGGCTGCTCAGCGACCTCAAAGAAGCCCACCCTGAAGTGGAAATCGAGTCGTGTGCGTCAGGTGGTGCGCGCGTAGACCTCGGGATCGCCGACTACACCGACCGCTTCCACACCTCAGACTCCCTGGATCCCACTGAACGTTTAGTGAACCAATGCTACACGGGCATCGTAATCCCCCCAGAGCTGCTCAGCGCTCACCTCACGACCCCCACTGTGCACTCCTCCAAACGTCAGGTCAGCGTCGACTACTCCGCGGCTGTCGCTCTGCTCGGTCACTTCGGCATCGAATGGGACCTCACCACAGCGGATGAAAACACCCTCGCCCAAGTCGAGGCGGCTGTGGACCTGTGGAAGAAGAACCGCGACCTCATTTCCACCGGAACCATTGTTCGCGCCGACCTCGCCGACCCATCGCTGGACGTGCGTGGAGTGGTAAGCAAAGACCTAACTGAAGGCCTTTTCACCATCACCCAAGTGACCTCCAGCCCCTTCCACCCCGTAGGTAACGTGCACTTCCCCGGCCTCAAAGACGACGCGCAATACGCTCTCACAGTCCTCGTTGACGGGAGTGAAGCCGGCCCTGGGCAAACCCCACTCCCTTGGATCCAAGAGCCCCCCATCCTCACCGGGCAAGCCCTAGCGGACATTGGCGTGCGGGCGCCAACCCAGTTCCCCCAAACCTCAACCGTCGTGAAAGTGCAACAGGTTGTCAGCGGAACGTAGACCCCAAACCCGGAACGTAAAGAAACCCAACCGCCTTAAAGAAACCCAACCGTAGGAGCAGCAATGAAAAACACGCCGCACAGGCTAGGTCTGCGTCGGAAGGGCCCCGCCCTCGCCGCCGTGGCCCTAGCAGCAACTCTAGGAGCCGGTTTCCTAACCGGCTGCTCGACAGACGATGGGGGTGACATAGTCACATTGGATTTCTTCCAGTTCAAAGGGGAAGCGCTGGAAGATTTCAACCTCATAATCGAAGAGTTCGAGGCCGAAAACCCGGATATCAAAATCGTCCAAAACCAGGTGGCAGACGCGGACACCGCGTTCCGCAACCTGCTCGTCAAAGACCGAACACCAGATGTCATCACCTTGAACGCAGGCCAAAGCTTAGGGGGCCTCATCCGAGCTGACGTCTTCTACGACTTCTCCGGCGACCCAATAGTTGACACGATCAACCCCGCTGTCCAAGACATCATCAACGACCTCGGCGAAATCCCCGGCCAAGTCAGCGCCCTAGGCTACGTCAATAACGCGGACGGCATCATCTACAACCGGGCCATCTTCGAAGAGCAAGGCTTAGAGGTTCCAACCACTTGGGACGAACTCATCGAAGTTTGTGAGGAACTCGAAGCCGCGGGCATCACGCCCTTCTACGGGACGCTCGCCGACGACTGGACAGTGCTTCCCTCCTTCAACGGGATCGGGGCTTACGCCGCCCAAGACGGGTTCTTCGATGAGCTGAGGGAAGAAGGCGCCAGCCTGTCTCCCGACTCCCCTGTCTCCTTCTCCAAGAACTTCCTGCCCGTCCTCGAAAAGCAGCTTGAGCTTTACAGCTACGCTCAGGACGGATATCGAGGCCGCACTTACGACGATGGCAACGCTGCGTTCGCCAACGGAGAAGCGGCCATGCTCATGCAGGGAATCTGGGCTCTGAGCCCCGTCAAAGCGGTGAACCCCGACATTGACGCGGCGATCTTCCCCTACCCAACCGACGACCCCGACGACCGTCTGATCGTGTCGGGCGTGGACGTTGCAGTCATGATCGGGAAGGACACGCCCCACTTAGAAGAGTCCCTCCGCTTCGTGAACTTCCTGTTCCAACCGGAAATCATCGAGAGGTTCGCAGCTTCTCAGAACATGATCCCCTCCGTGATAGGCGCCGAGCTCAGCGATGACCCGGCAATCCAGTCGGTGGCCCCGTTCTTCGAGGACGAAATGATCACCGGTTTCATCGACCACCAGTTCCCGCCGAGCATCCCTTTGAGCCTCACGATTCAAAGTGCCATCTTCGACGGCGACCCTGTCCCAGCCCTTAAGACCCTAGACAACGAGTGGCGCAAAGTCGCTGCCCGGACCGTTGAATAGAGAGGAGTGAAAACCCATGACAATAGCAACCGCAACGGGCTCGAATAGAGCCAAGCCGGCGAAGAAGCGTGGCGGACCTACCGCCGAGGCAAGGAAACCTTTCTATTGGATGGTAATCCCAGCCATCGTTGCCTTCTTCCTGTTTCACACGATGCCGGCCATAGTCGGCATGTTCTACAGTTTTACCAACTACCAAGGTTATGGGACCTGGTCGTTCATAGGCCTGTCGAACTACATAAACCTGTTCAGTGACGACCGGATTTGGAGCGCTTACGGGTTCACCTTCCTGTTCGCTATCTCAGCGACGATCCTCACGAACGTCATCGCGCTAGCAATCGCTCTCGCCTTGAACAGCAAGATCAAGGGCCAGAACTTTTTCCGTGGAATCTTCTTCATCCCCTACGTCCTGTCCATCCTGGTCATCGGCTACGTCTTCAAGTTCATTTTCGCGACGTCTCTACCGAAGCTGCTACCCAACATTCCCTTGTTCGCCGACAACATTTTGACGAACGAAACGTGGGCTTGGGTGGGGATCGTGATCCTCGCTGTTTGGCAGTCCTCCGCCTTCGCGATCATCTTGTACCTAGCTGGCCTGCAGACCGTTCCTGAAGAGTTGTACGAGGCCGCCTCTCTTGACGGCGCCAGTTCAGCGCGCCAGTTCTGGTCAATCACTTTCCCAATGATCTGGTCGTTCTTCACCATCAACATGGTGCTCAGTTTGAAGAACTTCCTGCAGGTGTTCGACCCGATCGTAGCGCTCACAAATGGCGGGCCGGGGACATCGACAGAGTCGATTTCCCTACTCATCTACACGGGCGGGTTCAGTGGCGGCGAGTTCGCCTACCAGACCGCCAACTCAGTGGTGTTCTTCATCGTGATCACCGTCGTGTCCTTACTGCAGTTCAAGGTGTTGCAAAGTCAGGAGGTTGACCACTGATGAGTGTCGCAACGCAAGAAGTAGCCGCCGACATGGCGGAGCAACCCGAAGCTCGGGGCCGAAAGATTAAGTCCCGACCCAAGGTGAACTGGTGGACAACTGCCTTCGTGGCAGTCGCATCACTCACCGTCTTGATCCCCCTCTACTTGGCCGTAGTGGTCGCGTTGAAGACGCCGGAACAGTTGGCTGGAAGCTCCGGGTTCGAGCTGCCCACATCTATTCGCTGGGCGAACTTCGCTGAAGCATGGGATAAGACTCAATTCCCTGTCGCGCTAGCGAACACGGGGTTCATCACCGTTTTCTCTGTGATCTTCACGATCCTCACCTCCTCCATGGTGAGCTACGCGATCGCTCGGAACATGAACCTGAAGTTCTTTAAAGGTGCGTTCCTCTACCTGTTGGCCGCCATGTTCATTCCTTTCCCAGTGATCATGCTGCCCATTTTGAAGCTGACATCCAACCTAGGCATTGACAACCAGTTCGGTTTGATCATCCTCTACACGATCTTCGGCTTGTCGATGAACACGTTCATCTATGTGGCTTACATCCAGTCGATTCCGATCGAGTTGGAGGAAGCGGCACGCGTTGACGGGGCGTCCACGTGGCGCGTCTTCTGGCAAGTGATCTTCCCCTTGCTTGGCCCCATGAACGCAACGGTTGGCATTCTGACGGTCGTGTGGGCTTGGAACGACTTCATCCTCCCCCTGGTGGTCTTAACCGACCCGTCGGCGAGGACGTTGCCTCTGGCCCAATACGTTTTCCAAGGCCAGTTCAACGTGGACCACACGGTCTCGTTCGCGTCCTACCTGATGGCGATGGCACCGCTGCTCGTGGTTTACGTGTTCTCTCAAAGGTGGGTAATCTCCGGGGTGACGCGAGGCTCCGTGAAGTAAGCCCACCCCCAGAAACTGGAGCCTGCGCCCCCGTTTGGAGGTCGCCCCAATCCGGCGCTGGTTTCACAGTGGCGTGGCCCCCATGGGGGCCACGCCACTTTCTTTTGCTACCCACCAAAAGCTGGGAGCACTTCCGATCCGAACAGGGACATGAATACGGGCACCAGCCCCAGCAGAATGAAGGCAGGCAGGAGGAGTGCCGCAAGCGGGAAAGCGAGCTTCACACTCAGCCGTTCAGCTTCCTGTTTCGCGCCCGCCACGCTCCTCGCCCGCTCCCGGTTCGCCAAGGTGGTCAGAATTTCGACGGCGGACACCCCATCCTCCCAAGCGGGCTGTAGTCCCCGTTCCAATAGCGCACCGGCAGGTGGGGTCGGTTCCCACGCCTCCGCCCAGCTCGCGCCAAGCATGAGCTCTGTTCCCACCCTCTTGTAATCGTCTACGCCCGAAGCGGCCCCAAGAGCCTTGAGCGCGCTGGGGACGGAGGCGCCGCCCCTCATCCCGGATGCGACTAGGTCGCAGTAGACGGGAGCCACCACTTGTTCCTCACTGATCTTCGCGGCCGACTCAACCATTCCCCTAGTCGTGACATGTCCCGCAACTGTTAGCGCCACGCCTAGGAGCGCGGTGAGCGCTGGGCCGACACCACTCACGAACCACGCGACGGGTTCGGCCCCCAAAACGCTCGCACCCAGCACTCCAGCGAGGGGTAGGAAGGTGAGCACCCTGGCGGAGAGGCGCGGCCCCGCGAAGGCAACATTTTGGGCGTCGGAGGCTTTCTCCATTTCTGTCAGGGCGTCCGCTGTGCGGGCCAACACGTCTTTCAACGGCGCGCCCGTGAGGGCGCTGAATGAAGTGGCGGTGGCAACCACTTGCGCAACGGTTCCCCGCTCGGCTCGCAGTGCGCTTGGAACGCCGTCGACGCTGACCTCACCAGGGTCCGCTCCTGTCACGCGCCGCCAGCTTTTCCGCCACGCTTCCGCGGTTGGAACGCCCGCGTGAAGCCGAGCCGCGACCTCAACTAGGACCGCTGCGTAGTCAATGTTTTTGGCGCGCGAGCGCCGCTTCGCAAGTAACGTGGAGAACCTGCCGTCGGCGTCTTGGCCGAGGTGCTCTTCAGTTTGGTGGTCGGCGGTGGGCCGCTCGGAACCGCGGTTTCCTTCAGAGTCTTTCCGGAGGTGCGCTGCTTCCAGCAACGTGATCCAAACACTCACCGCAAAGACGATGAGGAGGATGGCGGCTAGCCCCTGCAAGGCGGATAGTAGATCCATACAGCACTTCAGTTAGGGCCGAGAGTGTTTGTCCGCACGTCCGTCCTCGCGCTCAGCGACACGCCATCAAACTCGAAGTGTCCGAGGGCCACCACTTTCCGTAAACCGTCCTCGCCCCGCTCAAGGTGAGCCACAAGGTCAAAGGCTGACGCTGCGAGCGCCCCAATCGTGAGGCGGTCCAAACCCGCGAGAGTCCCTAACGCGAGGAGGCGAGCGGGAACGTCTTCTACCGAGTTCGCGTGCAAAGTGACGAAGCCGCCGCCGTGACCAGTGTTGAAAGCGGTCAGAACCTCACGGAGTTCCCCGCCACGACACTCGCCGAGCACCAAACGGTCTGGGCGCATGCGCATGGCGGCGCGAACCAGCTCTTCCAACCCGAGCCCCCCCTCCCCCTCAATGTTCGCTGGCCTAGCCTGCAGGGACACTACGTGCGGGTGGTCGACGCTGAGCTCTGTTACCTCCTCGATGACGACGATGCGCGCCGCGTCGTCCACCAATCCCAGGAGGCTGGCTAGCAGCGTCGTTTTCCCCGCCCCAGTAGCACCTGAAATGAGGACGGACCGCTTGTTCTCAACGGCCTTCGCGAGCCTGTCCGCGACCTCACCGGAGAGGCTGCCGCCCTCAACCAACTGTTGGAGGGTGAAGGGGCTGGGACGCAGAGTGCGCAGGGAGATGGAGGCGCCCCCCTGAGAGATGGGGGGTAGCACCGCGTGGAGTCGCACTGGACCCGGCAGCACTGCGTCAACTATTGGGGAAGCGTCATCTAGGCGTCTCCCCGCGGCGGCGGCCATGTGGACGGCGAGCGCGACTCCCCCATCCACGTCCTCCACACCAACGTCAACGGGCGATAACCCTGCACCCGAATCCGCGAACGCCGCACACCCGTTGATCACCACGTCAGTGACGCGGTCAGATTGGAGGACCTCCCAGAGCTCCGGGGTCATCCCCCGCCTACTGGCTTCTAAGTCGTGCCACGCCCTCAAACGCTTCTCGGGACCCTCCGCTGGTGAGGAAGCTTCCGCGACCGCCTCCGGCACCCCCGCACCATTGGCGACGAGGCGGCGCATGCGCCCCCTCCGCGCCGCTTCACCCCCATCCCCCCGGCCCCTTGCGAGCCGAGACGCACCCCTCACCACGCGGGCACCGCCGACGCAAGCATGCTCACGGGCTGTTCTGGCAGGACGCCCAGATCCGCGGCCTTTTGAGGTTGCTCACCGTCCTGGGACCAGTCGCCGGCCGCCACTTCCCTCGCTAACCGCTTCCAAGCCCGCCTTGTCTTCGGGACCCGCGACACACGTACCGGGTAGGAGGACGCAGCCGACCACAACAGTGGCCCAGGTTTCCCTTGCACCAAAACGTGAGCCCCCTGCAAAGGTGGGGAGCCACCCAGAGCTGCCATGTTTCTAGCCAAAACCCGGGCGGCCTGCGCGGACGCGTCCCCAACCAAGAGTGCACGCACGGGGTGGCCCGAAGCCATCAGTGAAGACCCCAATTGCGCGAGGCCGTCGACGTCACCACCACAATCCACCACCAAATCGCCTGGGAGGGCGGACACCAAATGGGGTAGAACCTTGTCGGTCGCGCGCGTTGGCTGGGCCCCGTTGGAAGAGAGGGTTGGTGTGCCGTCCCACCGCGGTAGGGAGTGTGCAAGCGTGCTTGGAGCACCTAAGTCCCCTTGGAGGAACGCTTCCCAAGTGATCGCACTCTTCGGGGGCTGCCACGGTGACCGCGCCCCAGAAGCGTCGACCAGCGTTGCGTCGAGTGCCCGACCCAAGTCTCTTGCCAACACGTGTGGGTCTTTCACTGGCCACCACCACGCAACAAGGTAAGTGCACGCCTCGCGATCCGCGCCCCTCCACCCGTCCAACGCGACCATCAGGTCCCGTTCCTCCCCCGGCAACCAGATGTCCACCCCACCCCCCTGCCCCACCCCGCTAGGTTCGAGGCCGACACGCAGCTTCGCGAAGCCACCAAACGTTTCCGGGAGCTCCCCCTGGTCTGTGACAACTAGGGATTCTGGCGGCAACTTTGGGACCCACAGGGACCCCGTCGACATTTCAGCATTCGGTTTAGGAATCGGTGGAAGATGGTGAACGGAGATTTCCAGCATGGAAGCGACTGCTTCCACGTCTCTTCGCAGAGCCTCAGATTGAAACCAGAGAACAACAGGGGCACCAGCGGACGCAGGTGACTGGTCTTTCGTCGCTGGCCTCATTCCAGTCGGGTGGGCTGAAGCCCTAGGATGTCTCCCCTCGGGACCCAGTGGCTTCGTCACCTGTTTGCGCGCGCCCCACGGGAGCCTCTTCCTTTTGGCGGGGAACTGGATAGTCGTCATGTTTCAAGGAAACAAGAACCCCGAAGGTGAGGGGACGCCCAACCGGGAGAATAGTGGATAACTGTTAGAACGCGGGACCCGGGAAAACTCGGTTAGTTCTTTGTGACCCCGGCTTGGACGTGGAGGGCCAACGCTTCTCCCTCCCGCGCACCCTCCAAAACCATCTCCCTGAAGCGGGTCTGCCACTCGCCAGTTTCCTCCGCCCTCGCTTTTCGCCTATCCCCACCACTCTCGTCGGCCAACCGCTTGGACAGGACGGCGACACCCGTCGGTTCCGCCCCTATCTGAGCCAGCAGGGTTTTCACGTAGACGAGGCCGGTCGCTTCCGAAGCGACCCTGAACACTCTTCGGGTGGCGAACATTTCCCAAATTTCTGCAAGGTGGGTGATGGCGTCTGAAGAGCCCAGTCGGCTTGAGGCCCGCAGCACCCCTTGGAGAGCGGCAGCATCCTCCGGTCGCCCCACGTCGCCCAAGTTCTTCAGGCCAGCCGCAACCAGAAAGGAGGACGCATTCTTGTTGATCGTGGCCAACATCTGGGGGTGGGGGACCTGAAGTCCTCTTGTCGCCGTGCGAGCCAGCGACGATTGTCTGGGTGAGTTCAGAGGGGGCAGTTCCGATAGTGCCTCCCACGTGGCGCGCCAAACGCCGAGGGCTTCCGCCAGTGGCGCCCCCAGGTTTTCGGCCTCGCCCTCGTCCGAAACGAAGTCGCCCCCAAAGGTGAGGGCACGAATCTTGCTCGCGGGGACCGGGGTTCCCCGCCAAACAGAGAAGTGGGCCGCCTCCTGAACGGCAGCTTCAGCGCGCGCCTCCGCCCACCTGCGCCGGAGCCCTTCAGAGAACCTGAGTTGAGCGCAGGCCGCGTGAACCGCGCGTTCAAGTGACTCAACCACTTCGACGGCACCACCTTCCAAACCCGCCGCCACTAGCCTCCCGAATGCTAGCGGAGGCGACGCTACTTTCCGCTACGTGACCGGCTCCCCACTGTGATCGACTCCGGTAGGGCAACAGACCGCGGGGCGTCCACCACTTCCGCCCCCATCGACGCTAGGTTTGCAATATATAGGAGGTTGGGATGCCTGAGCGTAAAGAAAACACACCCGGCGCGACAGGTGCCGCACCTGTCGCGGACACCGCTTCCGCCAGCCAGTCGGAAGACTCCTTCAACCCGACAACGGAGGAGACACTGTCGGCCACAGAAATCGTTGGTGAGGTCGACGCGAGCGGCCCGGTCGTCGCGGCTGACGAGGTCGATGAGGCTGACGTGGCGGTGGAAGACGTGGATGGCGCTGACGCTTACATGGGTTTCCAAGACACGGTGAGTGTCTCCACCGAAAGCTTCCCCGCGACCGTCACCGAAGAAACCCCAGTCGAAGAGGTTTCAGTTGAGGCTAGCACTCCCCCGCAGGATGTCCTTGGGAACCGCACCGGAACGGAGGTCACTAACGTGATCTCCGAAGCTGAATACTATGAGGCTAGCGTGGAAGCCAGTGAGCCCCCAATCGAAGCAACCCCAGTGGTCACCGAGGACACGGCGGTTCTCCGCCGATCCCTATTGGAGCCCCCCGTGGAGGCGGCTGCGAAAACTCTTGAACCCAAACGCATCGTCGAGGCGGACTTTCAAGAAACCGTGATCGAAGGTTCAGGTGAGTTGGAGGGCGGCACGGTCCTCCCCACACTCGCCTCCCGGGCGCGGCCCCGTCTGCTCTCCGCCTTCATAACCATCCTGCTCACACCAGTCATTTGGTACCTGCTGTCCGACGCGGCGGCGCGCCTAGCATTCGCTGACGACAACCCGATGATCTCCGGAGTGGTCAACCCCGCGGCCCTCGCAGAGTTGGGGGCGGGACTATTGGTCGTTGTGTTGGTGGCTATCCTCGCTGCGCAATCATCGATTGGCTTGTTCTTGGCTGGCGCAGCCGTGATGGTGGTCGGCGTGCCTTTCTTGGCGGCCCCCGCGTGGACTGAAGGCCTATTCGACTATTTGAGCGTCGTTGAGAACTTTAATGCTTTCGGCGCGAACGTGGTGGCGCACCTTCGTTTCACCGGGTTCACGGGGATCCTCGTCATGGCTGGGTTCGCGTTGATCGCTGCCGGTTGGGCCCTAGCGTCCGTGCGCAGGCAGGGCCGCAAGGAAGAAGCTATGCGCGTTGAAGTGGCGAAAGTGAACCCCGCAGGGTTGAAGGCGCGTTGGGCGCGGAAGGCGACGGAGAAAAGCTACAACTCCTGAGTCTCCGTCAACTGGTGAGTGAGTGCGCTCCACCCCCCACCGCCCTGTCACGCGTAGTTGCCGAACGAAGGGCAAAGCGCCGCCAACACGCACTGTTCACACAGTGGTTTGCGGGCGTGGCAGACTTGGCGTCCCAGTTGGATGAGCTGGTGGGACAACACGGTCCAGTGCGCGTCGGGCAACAGCTCCCACAGTTCCCTCTCGATCGCCAGGGGACTCTTGGAGTCCACCCACCCGAGGCGCCTTGTCACCCGCGCAACGTGAGTGTCAACCGATATCTCTTGGGCCCCAAACCAGTTGCCTAGCACGACGTTCGCTGTTTTCCGGCCCACCCCGGACAACTCAACGAGTTCTTCACGAGTGCCTGGCACCTCCCCCTCGTGTTCGGAAACCAAGTGGCGCGCTAGAGCCTGGAGGGAACGTGCCCGCCTCCTGAACAGTCCGAGGGGCCGCACTGCCTCCTCCAACTCTGGGATGGAAGCGTCAGCGAGTGCGTGGGAGTCGGGCCAGCGTTGGAACAAGGCGGGCGTCACCGTGTTGACTTTCGCGTCCGTCGTTTGGGCAGACAGGACGGTGGCTACCAGCAGCTCGTAAGCGTTTTCAAAGTTCAAGCCGGGGCGCGCATCCGGGTATTGCGTCTCCAGCAGGGCGACGCATGTCTCCGCGCGAGCGCGCTTCACCTCGAACGACTCAAGTTCTTCGCTCACATACCTCCAAACGTCGCAGAACCACCTAAAACCAACAATGTTGTCTATCATTGGGGGTGGGAGCTATCACAAGCTACCAGACTGCCCTGTGCCGGTTTTCTCATCCGGAAGCGGGGCGCCAAGCAATTCTCAAGATAGGAAGGCCAAGTGAGGATGAATCTAGACGACCAGTTCATCAGTCGCGTG
>CAYFUO010000002.1:0-51647 GCA_964346255.1 uncultured Actinomyces sp.
TACGAAAAGGCGCTTTGCGGGTGCTCCCCCTAGGCGGCTTGGGTGAGGTTGGGCGAAACATGACCATCCTCGAAACCGAAGGAAAACTGCTTGCCGTCGACTGCGGGGTTCTGTTCCCCAACAATGACCAGCCGGGTGTCGACCTTGTGCTGCCTGACTTCGGCTACATTGAGGACCGCTTGGACGACTTGGTCGCCCTCGTTCTCACTCACGGGCATGAGGACCATATTGGCGCGGTCCCCTACCTGTTGAAGCTGCGTCCTGACCTCCCCGTTTACGGGTCGCGGTTCACGATCGCTTTAGTGAAAGCGAAGCTAGCTGAGCATCGCCTCTCCGCGAAACACTTGCACGTGGTAGTGGAAAACGAGTGGGTGGAGTTGGACCCGTTCCAGGTCCTGTTCGTCGCCGTCTCGCACTCCATCCCGGACGCGATGGCTGTCTTTGTGAAAACAGCTGCGGGATCCATCCTGTTCACCGGCGACTTCAAGATCGACCCGCTACCTCTCGATGGGCGCCTCACCGACCTGCGCACTCTGGGCAAGTTAGGGGAGGAGGGCGTGGATCTCATGCTCATCGACTCCACTAACGCTGAAGTTCCCGGGTTTGTGCCGCCAGAATCCAACATTGGTACAGTGCTCAGGGACATTTTTGTGCAGACCCCAGGCCAAGTTGTGGTGGCGACTTTCGCTTCCCACGTGCCGAGGGTTCAGCAGGTGGTGCGAGCCGCAGCGGACACCGGCCGGTTCGTTGCGTTTGCTGGCAGGTCCATGGAACGCAACATGCGTATCGCTCAAGAACTCGGGTATTTGGACGCACCCGACGGTGTGATCGCGGACTTCCAGATCCTCAGCCATTTGCCCGAGGACGAGCGCCTCTACATGGTGACCGGTTCCCAAGGTGAACCGATGGCCGCATTGGGTCGCATCGCGTCGGGTGAACACCCGAAGATCAAGTTGGGCCCCGGTGACACGGTTGTTTTCGCTTCCAGTGCTGTCCCAGGGAATGAGGAAGCGATCAGCAACCTGATCAACGCTTTGACCCGCAAGGGCGTGAGGGTCGTGCATCAGGGGAATGCTGACGTGCACGTTTCCGGCCACGCTTACAGTGGCGAAATCCTCTACATGTACAACGTGGTTCAGCCTAAGAACTCGATGCCGGTCCACGGGGAACTCCGCCACCTAGTGGCGAACGGTTCGCTGGCCGTGAAGACGGGTGTCCCCGCTGAGAACGTGGTCTTAGGTGAAAGTGGGGTGGCAGTCGACCTGCAGGACGGTGACGTCGCCATCGCGGGCGTGATCCCGAACGAGTTGGTATTCGTGGATGGGCAGTCCGTCGGTGAAGTTTCGGAAGAGAAACTTGAAGAACGCACTGTGATTGGCACGGAGGGCATGATCACTGTTTACGCGGTGGTCGATAAGAAGACGGGCAGAGTTTTGGTGGACCCGGTGGTGAAGGCCGTCGGAATGGTGGAAACACCTGAATCCCTACAGGAAGTTGAGCCCATTCTGGCGAAAGCGTTGCGTGACGCGGCGGCCCCCGGAGGGGTCCCCACCGAGAAGCTGCAGCAGGTGCTTCGACGCACTTTGGGTAGGTGGGTTTCCCGCTCACTGAAGCGGAACCCGAAGTTGGTTCCCGTTGTGGTTGAGCAGTGAGGGACCTTCGGGTCAGTTCACTGTGTTCCGCGGATGACGTTGCGGAAGAGGACGTGTGGGAGCTGCGTCGTCCTCCCGCGCCGTCAGTGACGGAGGGCAAGTTCGTCACCACTGCTTCGATGTACCTCGCTGTCACTCTCAACGTCGACCGGATCCCTAGAGAGGGCGTGCAGATCCGGGCGGACAGCGCGCTTTCCTCACCGGGGGGCGGGTACGTCGTCGCTGAAGGAGTGCGTAGGCAGGGTGTGGAAACGTGGGTTGCGTCGCCCCTAGGGACGGGTCCGAACTCCCACTCACTGCGCCGCTCACTATCTGACGCGGGAATCCGACATTTTGCGACCTCCCTAGTTGGGGACGTAGGTGTCGGGGTCACCATGGTTGAAGGTGACGGTAAAGCTGCGATGGTTATCGCTTCCGGGGTGGAGAGTGAGCCGAGCGCCGAGATCTTGGGCCGCCTGAGCTTGGGGCCGGGGGACCTCGTCCATGTTGACGGCGCGGACCTCGTGAACGAGGTGGGGGGACGGACCCTAGTTTCTTGGGTCGAGGAGCTGCCCGAGGACGTGAAACTCGTGTTTTCAGTGTCCCCCGAGGTGGGCGACGTGTCTCCGGACCTGCTCATGAGGGTGTTGAAGCGCACGGATTTGCTGACCATGAATGTGCGGGAGGCCGCCACGGTGACTGACGTGTTGAACGCGGCCGTGCCGGGCACGGGGGTGCGCCACGTGCTGCGCCCCGAGGCCGCGGTAGTTCGGCGCACTGGCCCGCTGGGCTGCGAGGTGCAAACGTCGGTGGGTGCTGAACGGATCCAGTTGCCTGCGTTCAACACCAAACCGGTTGACACCACTGGGGTTGGGGACGCGCACGTGGCAGTGATGTGTGCGTCACTGCTCTTAGGGTTCGATTTGCCGGAGGCTTGCAGGCGAGCCAACGCTGGCGCAGCGCTAGTGTTGAGCCACCAGACCGCGTTTCCTTTACCCACGATTAGAGAAGTGGAAGCCGTGTTGGAAGAGGGCGCTGTGCCCTTAGCCTTGACCCAAGAGGGTTGTACGGACGTGCAGTGAGGGCTGGGGCGTGGGCGGCGTGGCCGGCGGAAAGACTCTGCCGTGGGCTGTAGCGTCTAGGTGAGATGGCAAGAGAGAAAACACAAACTAAGTCCCCGAAGGCTGGGCGCGCACCGAAAAGTGGGCGCCCAGAGTCCGGTGGTGCCCCCGACGTGGGGGGGAGCGAAGAAGACCACCCGTCCTTCTTCACGTCTTTGCGTGAGGGGTGGGAGGGCATTGACGACCAAATGAAGAGGGACGCACTCGGCTTCCTCTTGTTGGCTTTCGCGGTCATCGTGGCTTTGCGTGAATGGTTCGGCATAGCGGGTCGCGCGGGAGAAGTGATCCACAACGTGGTTGCTGGCACCGTGGGAGTCTACGCACTGTTTGTCCCCCTCGTTCTGGTGGCTTGGGCAGCTGTGTTGTTCCGGGCCCGGAAGGATCCTGTTTCCCTCCCGTACCGGGTGGCGGGCGCTTCTGGACTGATTGTTGCGTTCACAGGGTTCGCGCAGCTGTTCACGGGGAACCCCCCACTGCGCCCTATCACGGGTCTGCAGAGTGCGGGTGGGTTGCTCGGCTGGTTTTTCTCCTACCCACTTGCCGTGCTGCTTTCAGTGCCCGTCGCGACGATTCTGCTGGGGATGCTGGTCGTCTACTCGCTTCTGGTGGCCACGAGGACGCCTGTGCGGGTGGCTGTTGGCGGCGTCAGGGATTTCTTCGCACGTTTCACGAAGGATGAGACACAGAAAAAGGCGGAATCTGAGACGGCTCTCGCCACGGAAGACGACCAGTGGTTGACCGCTCAAGAGCCAGTTGAGCAGCCCAAGCATAGAAGGTTCCGCAAACCCAGTCGGAGTGAGGAAGCCGGCGGTGCGAACGCGGAAGGTGTGGCGTGGCCGGCGATCGAGACCCTCCAAGCGCCCTCGGACCAAGAAACGCAGGTCACCGAGGTTTTTGATGTCGATGGGCGGGGCGGCATCACCACGGGAGCGCTGGAAGCCACGTTACGTGCCGCAACTCAGGGGTCGCCGGGGCAAGCAACCCAAATGGGTGGGGCAGCAAAGCCCGGTGGTGCGGGAACCGATTTGGGGGCGACTTTGGTGTCATCCAACTCGGGTGTGCAAACCACCCTCCCTGAGCTCTCCTCCGACGAGTCAGTCGAACCCTTGGAGCGGCAGGCGGGGGAGCCCCAGGCTGGGAAGGCCCTCACCTACCGGCCGGCACCCGGCAAGCTTTTGCGCAGGGGTGCGCCTCATAAGGCTCGCTCCGCTGCCAACGACCGTGTGATTGAGACTTTGAGGGGTGTGTTCCACGAGTTCGGGGTGGACGCTGAAGTGTCCGGGTTCTCTAGGGGGCCAACAGTGACACGCTATGAGGTCACGCTTGGCATGGGCACGAAAGTTGAGCGGATAACCGCTCTCGCCGGCAACATCGCCTACTCGGTGGCCAGCGCCGACGTGAGGATTCTGGCACCCATCCCGGGGAAATCCGCGATTGGTATTGAGATCCCCAACACAGACCGGGAAACAGTCGTACTTGGGGACGTGTTGCGGTGTGGCCGGGCGCAGAAGGACCCTCACCCACTGCTGGTCGGTGTCGGGAAGGACGTTGAGGGCGGGTACGTCGTTACGAACCTAGCTAACACGCCGCACCTGCTGGTGGCGGGCCAAACGGGTTCTGGGAAGTCCTCGTTCATAAACTCAATGATCGTTTCTGTCCTCACCCGCGCGACACCAGACCAAGTGCGCATGATCCTCATCGACCCTAAGAGAGTTGAGCTGTCCATTTACGAGGGCATTCCCCACTTGGTGACCCCGATCATCACGGAACCTAAAAAGGCCGCTGAAGCTCTTGAATGGGTGGTCCGAGAAATGGACGCCCGATACGACGACCTAGCTGAGTACGGGTTCAAGCACATAGATGACTTCAACGCAGCCGTCCGCGCGGGGAAGGTCCACGTGCCGCCCGGATCGCAAAGAGTGCTGAAACCCTACCCTTACCTGTTGGTCGTCGTGGATGAACTTGCGGACCTCATGATGATCGCACCACGCGACGTCGAATCTTCTGTCCAGCGGATAACCCAGTTGGCGCGCGCTGCCGGCATCCACTTGGTTCTGGCCACTCAGCGTCCTTCAGTTGACGTGGTGACCGGGCTGATCAAGGCGAACGTCCCCTCTCGACTGGCGTTTTCCACTTCTGCCCTCGCGGACTCACGGGTCATCCTTGACCAGTCCGGTGCGGAGAAACTCATCGGGCAGGGAGACGCCCTCTACTTGCCTGCAGGCGCTGCGAAGCCGATGCGCGTCCAGGGCGCGTGGGTGGATGAGGAAGAAATCGACAGGGTCGTCCGCTACACGGCCGGGCAACTCAGTCCGGACTATGTGGAGGACGTCACCGCGACTCCTAAGAAGAACAGGGTTCCTGAGGACATCGGGGACGACCTCGACGATCTCTTGGAGGCAGCAGAACTCGTGGTCAACACTGCTCTCGGTTCAACTTCAATGTTGCAGAGGAAGCTCCGGGTCGGGTTCGCTAGGGCGGGTCGCCTGATGGACTTACTGGAATCGCGTGGCGTTGTTGGCCCCTCGGTTGGGTCGAAGGCCCGAGACGTTCTCGTTCAGCCTGAAGATCTCCCTGCCGTGCTCGCCATGTTGCGTGGGGAAGACGCAGTCCAAGGCGAGGACACCGGTGCAGAGACTGTCTTAATGGAGGCGGTGTCCACGGGTGCCGTTGCCTCCAACCCTCACACTGCCCAAGACGGGGGCCCTGACCGGCCACCCACGGGTGGCACCAGCACCGCCACTGCGGAAGGGCAAGGAACCACGGGTGGGGACAGGACTGATGTCACAAAGGTGCTGTTCTCTTCGGACGCTTGAGCCCCCTTTCCTTGGCGGGGCCTGTGAAGGTGTTGCTCCGCTCTCAAAAGGTCGGGTCTCTGTCGTACACTTGCGGCGAGGACGGGCCGCGCACCGTTCTAAGCCACGTTGGATCATTTCGCCCTAGGGGGAAGCTATGAGTAAGGACCAAACGAAGACTGGGCCTTCCCAGGTGAACCTGCCTAACGCGCTGACCGTGCTCCGACTGTTGTTGGTGCCCATTTTCTTGTGGCTGCTGCTGGAAAACACTGATTCCAGTAGATGGTGGGCCCTCGGTGTGTTCGTGGTCGCGGCTTACACGGACCACTTGGATGGGAAGCTTGCCCGGTCGCGCAACCTGATCACGAACTTTGGGAAGTTGGCTGATCCCATAGCCGACAAGTTTTTGACACTGGGGGCATTCGTTGGGCTCTCTATTTTGGGGGAGTCCACGTGGCTCTGGTGGTTCACCATCATCGTCGCGGTGCGCGAGATTGGCATCACTATTTTGAGGGAAGTTCTGCGTCGTAAGGGCGTAGTTGTGGCGGCGAGTTCTGGCGGGAAGTTGAAGACCGTCCTACAGATGGCGTTGATAATCCTTCTGCTGCCGCCCCGCACAACGTTTTTGAGTGGCGTCGGCCTAGAGGTCGTCAACATTGTCATTCTGGTCGTGGCGGTGGCGGCGCTCATCGTCACCGTCTGGTCGGGCCTGCAATACGTGATAGGCGCCGCCAAGTCTTCGGAGGCGTGACGGGTTTTGTTCGTGTGGTGATCGGTTTCACGGAATATTTCGAGGTGGGGGGACGTTATAAGTACATGACGAAAAATAGGATGCCGGGAAGTAGGGGGATGCACGGCCATCCCCACCGGGGGGCACTACCCCCTGGCGCGGCCGAACGCCGCCCACAAGTAGCGGCGTTCCCACATTTCGCGACCCAACCGGTGAAGTTGGAGCAGCCGCTCCTACGCTCGGAGCTGGGGGACGTGCTGCGTTCACTCAGGTCCCACCAAGGTCGCACTTTGCGGGAAGTCTCCTCCGACGCGCAAGTGTCGCTCGGGTATTTGAGCGAAGTCGAGCGCGGCCAGAAGGAAGCTTCATCCGAACTGTTAGAAGCTATTTGCGGGGCGCTGGGTGTTCCGTTGTGGCTCGTTTTACGTGAGGTTTCGGACAGGTTGATGATCGAGTCGTCGACCGTCCCGGACACCATCCCAGACGACCTTCTGCCAGAAAGCCTGACGGCTTCCTAGTGAAGAGGTCGGAGTTCAATGCTGCCCTAGAGAAGGTTTACGGACCGACTCTAGGGCAGTCTTATGCTCAGGACCTGTACTTGCCGCCGCTGCGCGCAACAGCCCAAGAAGCGTTGGAGGCGGGCAGGGAACCCCTGGAAGTCTGGCGGGCCCTCACGGAAGAAACCGACACGTCCGAGGAGGCGTGGGCCCACAGACGCCCCCTAGGAGAGGGCTCCCGGCAGACACGCTAGCGAGGCCGTTTCGCTTCGAACATTAGTTCGAGTAAACTTGTGCACAGCCAACCCGCCCCAGCTTTTTCCCCATGGGAGACGGTGGGGGCAGAACATGTCGGTGACCGGACATAGGGTTGTCGGGCGGGCTCGGAGAGGGCCGCGGCCATGGACCCAGATGGGAACGGGTCTGAAACAGGTCAGAACAGCAATCAGCCGGAGAGGCTGCGAACAACGGAGGAAAAGATGGCGCGTCGCAAAACGAAAACAGACCCGGGTGCGGATCGGGACAAGGCCCTAGACCTTGCTCTGAGCCAGATAGACAGACAGTTCGGCAAGGGGTCGGTGATGCGTCTAGGAGATGACACGCGCCCTCCAGTGAAAGTCATTCCCACGGGTTCCTTAGCTCTCGACGTTGCCTTAGGTATTGGGGGCCTACCTCGGGGCCGGGTGGTGGAGATATACGGTCCGGAATCTTCTGGTAAAACCACTGTGGCTCTGCACGCGGTCGCTAGCGCTCAGCGCGCCGGGGGAAATGCGGCTTTCATCGATGCTGAACACGCTTTGGACCCGGAGTATGCGAAAGCCCTCGGGGTCGACACCGACAATCTGCTCGTTTCCCAGCCTGACACGGGCGAGCAGGCGTTGGAGATCACGGACATGCTGGTCCGCTCCGGTGGGGTCGACATCATTGTGATTGACTCGGTTGCCGCATTGGTTCCCAAAGCTGAGATTGAGGGAGAGATGGGCGACTCACACGTCGGCCTTCAGGCGCGCCTCATGAGCCAAGCGCTGCGCAAAATCACGGGCGCCCTTTCCGCGACGGGAACCACAGCGATTTTCATCAACCAGCTGAGAGAAAAGATTGGTGTCTTCTTCGGTTCACCGGAGACCACGACTGGCGGCAAGGCATTGAAGTTCTACTCGTCGGTGCGGATAGATGTTCGGCGCATTGAGACCTTGAAGGAAGCGGGCATGCCCGTCGCTAACCGGACGCGCGCGAAGATCGTGAAAAACAAGATGGCCCCACCCTTCAAGCAGGCTGAGTTCGACATCGTTTACGGTAAAGGCATTTCCCGGGAAGGCTCCATCATCGACATGGGGGTGGAAGCGGGCATCGTCCGCAAGTCGGGATCTTGGTACACCTATGGGAAGGACCAGTTAGGTCAAGGCAAAGAAAATGTTCGCCAGTTCCTAGTGGATAACCCAGAGTTAGCCAATGAGATTGAGGAGAAGATCCTCGCCCACCTAGGGATCGGTGAAGGGGAACCCGAAAACGCCGCGGAGGCCGAAAAAGCTCAGGCGGAAGCAGCGAAGGGTCCCAAGAAGGCCAGTGCGTAGGTGCACGTGGGCGCAAAAGATGGGGGTGTGATGGAGGGGGAAGAGGATGTAGGTGCCCGGGCGGCGAAAGCTTACGCTGCGGCGATCCGGGTCCTAGCAGGGCGTGACCACTCAGCCTTTGAGCTACGTGAAAAACTGCGAACTCGTGGGTTTGAAGATGAAGAGATCGACCTGACAGTCGACCGCTTAGAAGCCGACGGGTACCTAAATGACGCGAAGTTCGCTGAAGCCGTTGCCCGCTCTAACCCGCACTTGGGACGCTCAGGCCTATCCAGGCAGATGCGGAAGAAGGGACTGGGCGAAGCAGATTGGCGGCACCTAGTGGACGCCATCGACTCAGAAGAAGAGTATTCAAGAGCTTTAGCCGCGAGCCGGAAGAACGTTAACGCGCGCGACCTAGCGACGAAGTCTCCTGAAGTTTGGAAGCGTAGACTCGCCGGCTATTTGCAGAGGAGAGGATACGGATTCGACACGGTCGCCCAAGTGTTCCGCACTCTAGAAGAAGAACAGCGAGAGAGACGGGAAGAAGCGTGGTAGAGGCGAATGGTGACCAGCGACGCCGCTGTGAGAGGGCCCTAACTGCACTCCAAAACCACGGTTGGACGCTGGCCGTTGCGGAATCCCTCACGGGCGGGATGCTGTCCGCGGCGATCGTGGAAGTTCCCGGCGCTTCCACGGTTTATAGGGGAGGCGCCACCACCTACGCCACTGACACGAAAGCCAGTGTGCTCGGAGTTGACGGGGACCAGCTTGCGGCTACGGGCCCCGTCAACGACGAGGTGGCGAAACAGATGGCGTTCGGTGCCGCCCGCTTGTTCGGTGCCGACTGGGCCATGTCCACCACCGGCGTCGCCGGTCCTGGGGACAGTCCGGATGGGAAACAGGGGACAGTGTTCGTCGCTGTCCACGGACCCTCCGGCCAGAAAGTCAAGTGCCATCACTTCCGCGGCGGCCGACAGGCTGTGAGAGAACAGGCAGTGAATGCAGCCCTAGACCTGCTGCTCGAGTGCCTCCCCTGATGGTCCGCCCCGCGGGCGGCGAACTACACTGTGGGGCGTGGAAACTACCAGCGCGAACCAGTCCAAAGAAAAACGGCGGCCCGTGAACTTAGCGAATCCTGACGGTTCGCCCCGAACCTATTTGGTGCGCACCCTCGGCTGCCAAATGAACGTGCACGACTCCGAACGGATCGCAGGTCTGCTAGAAGAGTCGGGCTTAGTGCCCGTTGCGCAAAGCCCAGCAGTAAAACAGTCGAGCGGCCAGTCCCGGGCGGGAGACGCCGGCGACATGGGGGCAGACGTCGTGGTCATCAACACTTGTTCAGTGCGAGAAAACGCGGCTAACCGTCTCTTCGGAAACCTTGGACAGTTAGCAGCTGTGAAGCGTGAACGGCCGGACATGCAGATCGCGGTGGGGGGCTGCCTAGCCCAGCAAATGCGTGAAGGAATCGTGGAACGCGCCCCGTGGGTCGACGCCGTCTTCGGCACCCACAACATTGACGTGCTCCCCGCCCTCCTGAGCCGCGCCGCCCACAACCAACGCGCGGCCGTCGAAATCGAGGAGTCCCTCAAGGTTTTCCCATCCAACCTGCCAACCCGAAGAGAGTCCCCATTCTCCGCTTGGGTCGCGATCTCGGTCGGATGCAATAACACGTGCACTTTCTGCATCGTTCCCACGCTGCGGGGCCGTGAAGTTGACCGTACCCCGGAGGAGATCCTTGCAGAAGTAGAGGCCGTGGTTGCTGAAGGGGCGATCGAAGTGACGCTCCTCGGGCAGAACGTGAACTCCTACGGCGCCTCACTTAGGCGAAAGGGAGCGTTCGCTGACTTGCTTCGAGAAGTTGGCGCGACCCCCGGCCTGGAAAGGCTCCGATTCACTTCTCCTCATCCTGCTGCCTTCACGGACGACGTGATCGACGCGATGGCCGAGACGCCCACCGTCATGCCCAGCCTCCACATGCCCCTCCAGTCCGGTTCAGACAAAGTTCTGAGGGAAATGCGTCGTTCTTATCGCGTGAAACGCTTCGACGGGATACTGGAAAAAGTTCGCGCTCGCATGCCTGAGGCGGCGATAACCACAGACATAATCGTGGGGTTCCCAGGTGAGACGGAAGAGGATTTCCAACAGACCCTAGACACTGTGGAGAGGTCCAGGTTCGCTTCAGCTTTCACTTTCCTGTATTCCCCCCGTCCCGGCACGCCAGCCGCTGAACGCACCGACATTGTTCCGCACGAGATCCAAATGGACCGTTACAACCGGCTGATCGAGGTTCAAAAGAAGATCTCTTGGGAAGAAAACAGGAAGCTGGTGGGAACCACTCAAGAAGTCCTAGTGGGAGCGGGGGAGGGCCGCAAAGACGGGGAGACACACCGCCTCTCAGGGCGCGCACCCGACGGTCGGCTCGTCCACTTCACGTTGCCGGACGGCATCCAGGTTCGACCCGGGGACCTAGTGGAGGTGCCGATAACGTACGCGGCCCCCCACCACCTCCTCTCAGATGCGCCCGTCGACGCCAGTTCTGTGAATGTTCGCAGGACGAGGGCGGGCGACGCGTGGGAGGCGAGGACTGCCCCGCGGGAGAACAGGGTCGCATTGGGCATGCCGACTTTGCGGGTGCGAGCGTGACCACGGGGGAACGCCAAGAGGGGTTCGTCCTCGGCATTGTGGGCCCGACAGCGACAGGTAAAACAGGCCTGTCTCTGGAGGCGGCTCGCATGCTTGGGGGTGATCTCGCGGCGACCATCATCGGGGCGGACGCAATGGCCCTGTACCGGGGGATGGACATAGGGACCGCCAAAGTTTCTCGGGGGGACCGGGAAGAGATCACGCACCACCTGATTGATGTGCTTCCCGTGACGGCAAAAGCGTCTGTCGCCGCCTATCAGCGGGAAGCGACGGAGCACGTGAATGCGGCTCTTTCGGCGGGGAAGGTCTCAATCGTGGTGGGGGGCTCCGGACTATACGTCCGGGCGCTACTCGACCAGCTGCGGTTCCCACCCACTGACGGGCCGACGCGGGAGCGCCTCCAAGACGAAGCGCTCACCCATGGCCCTCAGTATTTGCATGAAAGACTCACCCGCTTGGACCCTCAGGCGGGGAAGAGCATTGAGCCCAACAATGTGCGACGCGTGGTGCGAGCATTGGAAGTCATCGAAATCACGGGGGAGCCGTTCAGCGCGACACTTCCGACGTACGAGTACTGCTGGCCCACCGCTCAGATCGGCCTCACCGCACCTTTGAATGTGTTGGACGAACGGATCAAGGTGCGTTCCATGCGAATGTTCGAAGAAGGGCTCGTGGATGAGGTCCGGGCCCTCGTGTCAGAGGGCCTACTCGAGGGCGAAACCGCGCAGTATGCCACCGGATACCAGCAGGCGATAGCCGTGTTGGACGGTCGCTTGAGTGTGGAAGAGGCTTGGCGGGAAACTGCGCAGGCCACATCCAAGTTGGCTAGGAAACAGCTCAAATGGTTCAGGAGAGACCCCAGAATCAACTGGGTGAACGTTGAGGTGGAAGACCCAGTGGAGAAGGTCAAAGAGACACTGTCGGCCAGGGGGCTTATCGGCTGAGCGGCCGCGCTTAGTTCAGGCCATGAGCGGGTGAGTTACGCGTGCTTGGCTGAGGCGACCGCGCGCGCCGAACCCACATGTAATACCATCGGTGAGGGTGCAGCGAAATGAGGAGGTATCCATGGGTGATCGTCGATCTTCCAAGAGGGTTCGGACTTGGGTTGGGCTCATCGTCCTTGCAGCGGTCGTCGTTGTGCTCACGCTCCTAGCAATGAAGAAGGCGCATCCTGACGTCCCCGACGCTGGGGAGACACCAGGCTACGACCCGTCGACGTCCTCGTTCAACGAACCTGTTGAGGACACCGATGGTGAGGAGTCCACTGGGGATGACGAGGAAGACAAAGCGGACGGGGCGTTCAGTGTGGCGCCAGCGGCGAGAGTCCTATCGGCGTCTGACGCGTCGGTCGCGTACCGGGCGGCCACTGGTGCCTGCCCGGGGGCGGGAGCAACGATAGAGGCCACCGTTGACGGTGGTGGGTCTTGGACCGCGGTGAACTTAGTGGACTATGTTGCCGCCAGCGGCGTCCAAGATCTTAGTGCGGGCAGCGATGGCGCCGCCCAAGTCTTAGCGTTCTCACCAGAGGACTGCGCATCCCCAGTCATGGCAGCCACCTACTCCTACGGGGAGGAATGGATGGCGCTCGAGGGCGGTGAAGCATGGTGGTTCGCACCGGGAACGGCGACGTTGAACGGGCCGGGAGCCAAAACTGTGACGGCACCCTGCGAAGTGGCCCGGTTAGCTGTAAGCGGTGGTGACTTGACCGTGCTGTGTGCGGACAGTTCTCTCGCCTTCTCCCAAGACGAAGGTGACAGATGGAAGCAGTCGGAATCCATTTCCGGAGCGCAAGACGTTTCGGTTCACGGGCGCACCATTTACCTCGCCCAAACAGGGGCCTCCTCGTGTGAGGGGACCGCGATCCAAACTTACGGTCCTGACCTCGAGGTGAAAGCCACCCAGTGCGTTGAGGGCGTGGCAAGCCCAGGGGAAACGACGATTTCCGTCAGTGACGGTGGCGCGATGTGGTTGTGGGCGGGAGAGGACCTAGTGAAGTCCGTGGATGGCGGCGAGACTTGGGAGTGAGCCCAGTGGGGGACGGTGAAGGCTCCAACCCACTAGGTGGGGGGAGCATCAAGGCGGAGACGAGTGATGAGGCACTGGCTCGGGCGCGCCGAATAGCGGGCCGTGTCCTTGCCCGCGAGGACGTTCGCGACGCCCACCGTGAGCAAAGCTTGGAGGGGGACCTGCCGAAGCCGAGTGGGTTAGAGGTTTCTTCCCACGAGGAGTGGGAGGCTCGAACGAGCACCTACCGGAGCGGCCGAATCGCTGCTTCCACCGAGTTGGAAGACGTGTCCCAAGTTGAGTACCGCAAGGTTCGCTTAGAGAGTGTCGTCCTCGTCCGCCTGCATCTTGAAGGAACCAGAGAAGACACGGAGCACTCGCTAGCGGAGATGGAGGCGTTAGCGCGGACTGCTGGCGCGAGCGTCGCAGCAACAATGGTGCAATCGAGGTTGTCTCCCGACCCAGCAACATACTTGGGTCGTGGGAAGGCCCTAGAACTGAAGAACCTAGTCGAAGAAGTGTCAGCGGACACGGTTGTCGTAGACGGGGACCTGACACCCTCCCAACGCCGCGCTCTAGAGGACGTCGTTGGGGTGAAAGTCGTGGACCGCACGGCGGTGATTCTCGACATTTTTGCTCAGCACGCTAAATCCCGGGAGGGGAAAGCTCAAGTTGAGTTAGCGCAGTTGGAGTACCTTCTGCCTCGGCTACGCGGCTGGGGTGAGTCAATGTCCCGCCAAGCTGGGGGGCGCGTTGCAGGTGGCGCGGGCATCGGATCTCGCGGGCCAGGGGAAACAAAACTAGAGCTGGACCGTCGCCGAATCCGCCAACGCATGGGGAGGCTACGCAAACAAATCAAGCGGATGTCGCCAGCGAGAAAAACTCAGAGATCCGGACGTGACCGGCACGCGGTCCCCTCCGTTGCGATCGCTGGCTACACGAACGCCGGGAAGTCCACGCTGCTCAACGCGGTGACAGGAGACAACCTGTTGACAGCCAACGCCCTGTTTGCGACCTTGGACCCCACAGTGAGAAAAACGGAAACTGGAGATGGGCGCACGTACACGCTGACGGACACGGTTGGCTTCGTCCGCGACCTTCCAACCCAACTGGTGGAGGCTTTCCGTTCCACTCTCGAGGAGATCGGCGCAGCAGACGTGGTGCTCCACGTGGTTGACGCCTCCGCCCCTAACCCGGAGAACCAAGTGGACGCGGTTCGAGAGGTCTTGGGGGACATTCCAGGCTACGAGCCGAGTCGCGAACTGTTGGTTTTGAACAAGGTGGATTTGACTGGGGCGGGGGAACGGGCGCGGCTCCGTGCCCTCTACCCGCAGGCGATCGAGGTTTCGGCGGCGACAGGTGACGGCATACCTGAGTTGAAAGAGAAACTCGCTGCGGCTCTGCCTTCCCCAGCAGTCGCCGTTGACCTGCTCATTCCCTTCGAATCAGCCAACTTGGTGAGCGCAGCCTACGAAGAGGGTGAAGTGGAAGCCGAGGAGTGGACGGCTGAGGGTGTGCAGCTCACCGCGAGGGTAAGTGAACATCTGGCGGCACTATTGAGCCAAGCCGCCAAAAGCTGAGCGCCGCAATGAGACAATTGGGGTAAACACCTGCTGGGCCGGCAAGGGCAGCGGGACACATCGCCTGAGAGAAGGAGACCCCATGCCACCAGAATCGTTGAAATCTCCCACGTCAGCATCGAGGGGACGCCCGTCGAAGCTCGCTGTTGTGGGTGCAGGAGCGGTTGGGACGGCCGTCGCCTACGCCGCCGCGATCAAGGGTGACGCGCGCTCCATCGTCCTGTACGACTTGAACGGGCCGAAGGTAGAGGCCGAAGCTCTCGACATTGCCCACGGGATCCAGTTCACCCCCCTCGGCGCAGTGGAGGGCTCGAACGACATCCAGATCCTGTCGGGCTCTGACGTTGTGGTTGTCACTGCGGGAGCGAAACAGAAACCCGGCCAGACACGCCTAGAGCTAGCGGGTTCCACGATCGGCCTGATGAAAAAGCTGGTTCCACAAATGCTTTCGGTCGCCCCCGATGCGATCTACATGTTTGTGACGAACCCGGTTGACGTGATCACCTACGTGGCCCTGCAGCTTTCAGGACGGTCCAAGAACCAAATCTTCGGTTCCGGAACCGTTCTGGACACGTCACGCTTGAGGTACCTGATTTCCCAAGAGACTGGGGTGTCAGCGAAGTCAATCCACGCGATGATCGCTGGGGAGCACGGGGATTCCGAAGTGGCTCTCTGGTCCAGTGCTGAGATCGGGAACATCCCAGTCAACGATTGGGGTGTGACCCTCTCCGGGCGGATGTTTGATGACGCGTTGAAGAAAGAGATTGCTCACGATGTTGTCGACTCGGCCTACAAGATCATTGAGGGGAAGGGCGCGACAAACCTAGCCATTGGATTGGCGGCGTCTTCTATCGTGACCGCTGTGCTGCGGGATGAGTCCCGCGTGATGACGATTTCCACTCTGCTGGAAGACTGGGCGGGAATTTCGGACGTCTGCATGGCGGTTCCAACCATTGTTGCTAGGGGAGGGGCCGGCAGAGCGCTCACGCCGCCCCTTACGACTGAGGAGTTGTCCGGTTTGGAGCACTCCGCGCGCACTATTCGCGAAACGGCACGCGCTTTCGGCTTCTAAGCCCTTTTAGAGGGAACGGATCACGGTGACGACGCGGCCTAAGATGGTCGCGTCGTCAGCCGGGATCGGGGAGTACGCAGGGTTCTTAGGTAGCAGCCAAGGATGGCCATCTTGGTTGTTGAAGACTTTCACCGTAGCCTCCCCATCTAGTAGGGCCGCGACGATCGTGCCGTTGTCCGCATCCGGCTGGGCCCTCACCACCACATAGTCACCGTCGCAGATCGCAGCGTCGATCATTGAGTCCCCATTGACCTTCAACATGAACAGGTTGCCCGTACCTGTCACTTGGGTTGGCAAGGCGAAGACTTCCTCCACATGCTGTTCCGCTGTGATCGGGGTGCCTGCGGCGATCCGACCAACTAGGGGCACTTCACTGGACTGCCCCTCAGCCAACGTGACGGGCACGGCAAAGTCCACGGTTGTTTTTTTTGGTGCCCGTTTGGGTTTCCTCCGCGTCACCTCTATGGCTCGAGGGCGCCCTGGGTCTCTCTGTAGGGCGCCGAGGCGCTCCAAGGTGTCCAAGTGGTGTTTGACGGTGGATGGGGATGCGAGGCCCACCGCTTCACCTATTTCCCGCACGGATGGCGGGTACCCTCTGGTCTCAATCGATGACTGAATCGTTTCCAGAATTTGCTGTTGCCGCTTGGTGAGCTTTGTCCGTTTGGATTCGCTGTCGCCCATTCTGGCCCCCACTATCCCCTTGACCAACCGTCTTTTCCCAAGGTCGCTGTGTTTCAGGCTACCGGAGTTGGTAAAGAAGTGAAACACCTGTTCGAGCGTGGCGCAAAGTGTCGGAGGGTCTTGGTATCGTACAGTTGTTCGACGAACAAGCGTTCGAATGATGTAGGGCGGTTCCGGCGGATCAGGTTTGCCGGGGCCGACGTTGGCAGCGGTCGCTTTGCGCGACTGGGAAGGTTGGGCTGGAAAATGAGTGCATTACAAATCCCGTGTGTGACCCGGGAAGAAGAGGGCTTAGACAGGAATGACGCGGAGGATGGTCTCCTCGCCGACGTGATCCCTTTTCCCCGCATTGTCGCAGGCAGGCCGCCCTCCTACGCACCCGCGCGACGCCACGCGCCTCGAGAGGTTTCACTCCCCACGAACTCAGGTGCTCGGAGCGAGCGGAGGCTTGACGCTCGGAGTCTTGGGGATAGCGGAAGCGTCACCACCCACGGGGTGAGCGTGCCTCCTACTGTGGTTGCGTGGGTAGCCCGGGCGGCGGTCTACCTGGCAATGACGGCTGCGCTGTTCTCCCTTGCCGCAGCGGTGGGGTTGGCCATCCGTCCTGCCCCTTACAGTGGCCCAACCTGGGAGCACTCGGTTGCGGAAGGGGAGTCCGTTTGGAGCTTGGCTGCCAGCATTGGCTCCGACCGGGGCTTGGAAGACGTGGTCACAGACATTTACGCCCTCAACTCCCTAGACGAGGGACCCCTTGTTGTGGGTCAAGAAATCCTCCTACCAACACGCTGACCGGACCTAAGCGGGAGTGAAACGGGGGAGAGGCCAGTGGCACATTCGTTGGGGCTGAGGCAGGCAGTCGATTCGCGTTCGAACCACGCGGGCAACTTGTTGCATATCGGTGCTGCAAGCCATACGGTTTGTTTACCAGCCCGAAAATCCGACACAAAAAGGTGGAGCCCATTGCGTTGCCCCTTCTGCCAAAACGGCGACACGCGCGTCATCGACACCCGCGTGACAGACGAAGGGTCCACGATTCGGCGCCGCCGCGAATGCACAAAATGCAAACGCAGGTTCACCACCCTAGAAACCTCAGGCTTCTCCGTGCGCAAACGATCCGGCGCCGTCGAACCGTTCTCCAGAGAAAAAATAACCGCAGGCGTCTCCAAAGCCTGCCAGGGTAGGCCCGTACACGACCACGACCTCGCACTGCTCGCCCAACAGGTTGAAGAATCACTACGCGTCACCGGCCAACCCGTCGTGTCAGCCTCAGCAGTCGGAAAAGCGATCCTTCCCCACCTACGCAAACTAGACCAAGTCGCCTACCTGCGCTTCGCCTCCGTCTACTCCTCCTTCGAAACCCTCGACGACTTCAGGGCAGCAATCGAAGACCTCGAAACCCAAGACAACCCGGTCCTACAAGACAGTTAGGCACCCACGAAGTCCCAAGAGCCCCCCTATAGCGCGGGGCAGGCGCCCGCAACCCGCTTCAGCACCCGCGCCTCATTCTTCGTCGTCGGAACCGGCCCTACGCAAAATCTCTGAAGCCGCCTCACTCGCGTCAGCCGCAGCAGACGAAATCGTCTCTTTCACGGCGCTCCTCGCCTGCCCCGCCTTCTCAGCCACCTCAGAAACGGAGGACGCGAGCGTCGGGAGACGAGTTTCCAGCCCCGCCTGCAACTCAGACAGCTGTTGGGCCACCCGACGGCGCAACACCTTACCAATCTGAGACCGCGGCAACTCCTGGACCACAACAATCTGGCGGGGCAACGCGTAATGCGCGATGGACTTCTCCGCCCAAGCCCTCACGTCAGCCAGCGTCACCGAAGCGCCCGCCTCCAAAACCAAAGCGGCCACCACATCCTCACCCCAACTACCGCTAGGCAACCCCACCACAGCCACCTCGAGGACACCCGGCATCGACCTCACAGCGTCTTCAACCTGGCTCGGATAAATGTTGAAGCCACTCGAAATGATGAGCTCTTTGCGTCGGTCAGCCATGTAAATGAAACCGTCACGCACCTGCGCTAGGTCCCCGGTGTGCAGCCACCCGTCCCGCAGAACCTCCGCGGTCTCCTCCTCATTATCGAGATAGCCCGAGAACACTTGAGGTCCACGGACAAGGAGCTCACCGATCTCCCCCTCCCCAACATCCTCACTAGGATTCTCCGGGTCAACAATGCGGATGGTGGTCGAAGGGTAAGGCAAACCGAGAGCGCCGGCTCGCCGCTCGCCCGACACGGGTGAGCCAAGAATGATTGGGGAAGCCTCCGTCATCCCGTACCCCTCGATCATTAAAGATCCAGTGGCCTTCTCCCACCTGTCCGTGAGCTCCTTCGTGAGAGGCATCGCCCCGGACAACGTGAACTTCATGGAAGACAGGTCCGCATCAAACGTGCTTATCTCTTTCAAGATCCGCTCAAACATGGGGGGCACACCCACGAAGAACGTGGCGGGCAACCGCTTCTGCGCCAACAGGATTTGGGGCACGTCAAATTTGGGGAAAACCGCTAAGGTCGCACCCAACTGGATCCCAGACAAGAGCGTCGCTGTCAGACCGTAAGCGTGAAAGTAGGGGAGCACGGAGTAAAACACTTCCGACCCCTCGTGGAGTGGGGCGACCCAAGCCACTGACTGCACCACGTTCGAAGCGACATTCTTGTGGGTCAAAACCACCGCTTTCGGGGACCCAGTCGTGCCGCCTGTGTGCAGCATGATTGCAGGGTCCTCAGCGCCCGCCGGACACTCACCCTCCCAAGGGACCGCGCTCCTCACAGAGTTTTCCCAGCTCTCCACTTGGCTCGGCACTTTCACGCCCAGCATGGAGCGCCGCTTCCTTATCGCCGGCAGTGGCAAGCGTAGGAGCGCCTGCGTTTTAGCGGGCAGCGCTGCCGCCAAGTCCACCCCAAAAATCTTGGTTGAACGCGGGAGGAACGAAAGCTTCGCCACACTGTTTTGCCAAGCCACCACAACCTTCGCCCCGTGCCGGCTGAACTGCTCTTCTAACTCCTTCTCGGGCGCCAAAGGGTTATGCTCGATCGCTACCGCCCCCACCAGTGCCGTGGCGAACAGGGCGACAATGTGTTGGGGACAGTTGGGGAGCACCAGCGCTACCCGGTCGTTCTTCCCAACCCCCGCCTCTTTCAAAACCATCGCAGCTTGCCGAACTTGGCTTGCTAGCTCCTCATAAGTGGTTTGACGACTCATGAAGTCGATCGCCGCGCGTTTCGGGTAGCGCCTAGCCGTTCCGAACAGGAAATCGCTGACGGTCAGGTCTCCCGAATCCACACGGTAGGGGACCCCGGGGGCGTATTCTTCACGAAGTTTCTCGGTGAGCTCCATGTTTACCTTCCGGCTCTGGTTGGGGCGAACCCAACAGGAACTGAGAACTGATCGAAACAGTCAGTTCAAGCGCCGACCTGCACGCTTGAGGTCAGGTTAGTGGAAAGTAGCGGACCAAGATCGAAGCGGGCGAGGAGCGGATAGCCTTACGAGCCTTCTTAGTCAGCGGAGTAGCCAAGTCGGTGATCACGTAGCCGATTGAACCCTCCGTCGCCAAGCCCTGGCCTTCCACGTTAACCCCCTCTTTCCCGAAGACATCGTTCAGTCGAGCCATGACGCCGGGAGTGTTGTGGTGGGTGAAGCAGAGACGATATGAGGTGGGGGAGGAAACAGGCAACGACAGGTTCGGCAGGTTCACGCTCATGCTCGTGGTCCCACGATCCAGGTAGGCGAGTATCTTCTTCGCCACAAATTCGCCAATGTCCCGTTGGGCTTCCGTGGTGGACCCACCGATGTGCGGCGTCAAAATGACGTTGTCGAGGCCAGCCAACTCGGACTCAAATGGTTCACCGTTCCTCCGAGGTTCGCTGGGGAACACATCGATGCCAGCGCCGCCTAGGTGACCGGACTCCAAAGCGTCCTTCAAAGCCACTATGTCCACGGTGAACCCGCGAGACAAGTTGATGAAAGTCGCTCCCGGCTTCATGAGCTCAAACTCGCGTTTGCCGAACAGGTTCACGTTCTCCGGGCTGTCATCGACGTGGAGGGAAATAATGTCCGCTTCCACCAAGACCTCATCCATTGAGGGCATGGGGTGAGCGTTCCCGAGGGCGAGCTTCTCCTCCAAATCGTAGAAGATAACTCTCAGACCGAGCGACTCGGCCAGCACTGAAAGTTGGGAGCCGATGTTCCCGTAACCAATGATGCCCAGAGTGCGGCCGCGAACCTCATGGGACCCGTCCGCGCTCTTGTCCCAAATCCCTTCATGCAAGTTCGAGTTCTTCACGCTCAACCTGCGGGTCAAGGCAACGATCTCACCGATCGCCAACTCAACGACGGAACGCGTATTCGCGTAAGGGGCGTTAAAAATGGCGATGCCACGCTCAGCGGCCGCCTCAATAGCGATCTGTTTCGTCCCAAGGCAGAACGCGCCGATGACTTCCAGGTCGGGGCAGTGAGCCAGAACTTTTCGGGACACCTCGGTCTTAGAGCGGATCCCCAAGATTTGGGCGCCCTGCAGAGCCTCAATGAGGTCATCCTCAGCTAGGCTGCCGGGCACCAACTCAACCTCGACACCTGCGGCTCTAAGCAGCTGTGCGGCCCTCGGGTGAGGGTTCTCAAGCAGAACCGCTTTCCGGACAGTGTCCTTCTTCTTACTCATCGCTACTTCCCTTCAGGTGCTAAAGCACCCACTTCTGTGAGCGTCTCCAACCAAACCTTAGGTAACCCGCCCTGTCTGACCGAATGCAATCGGCGCGTGCACCGCGTCATAGCGACAAACAAGTCGCCGGGTCCGTCAGCGAGGATCTCTGTTGGCTCCACGATGATGGTGGTGTCGAACTCTAACCCTTTCGCACCCGCAACACTGAGCAGAGCCACACGCTGGTCGAGGGCCTTATCCCCCAACTTGTCGGCCCCCCACTTTTCACCCCTCCGGTCACTGACAAGGATACCTATCGTGCCCTTACCAGCCCCCAACTGGTCATCCAGTAGCGCAGACTCCGTTTCCGCTGCCTTCCAAGTGGCGAAACGTAACGCGTCCTCGTCCCCCTTCTCATCGTGGCGGCCCAAGGGGAGGGGAACCACTGTGTCCGCGAGGGAATCGGGGACGTCACGGGCGGACGTCAACGGGAACAAGGGTTCTTGCCCCACCTCTTTCAAAACGTCCACCGCCAACGACGTGACCGTCATCGGAGTTCGGTAGGAGATCGTCAAAACAAACTCTGCCTCCAACCCGCGAGACGCTGGGCCCAGAGCTGCACGCCAGCTGTCTGGGCGGACGTGACCGCGAGCCTGATCCAAATCCCCCACCACAGTGAAAGACCGGGACGGACAGCGGCGCAGCAGAGAGTTCCAAGCCATCGGAGTCAAGTCTTGGGCTTCATCGACGACGATGTGCCCATACGTCCAAGTCCGGTCCGCGAGGGCACGTTCCGCCAACGGCGTCCAATCCGCTTGCGGGCCCGCTTGGCGCGCAATGTCCTCAGCGGTCGCTATCCCCCCACCCAACTCTTGGCTTTCCATGGCTTCCCGGATTCGTTCCAGTTCTTCCCGCTCAACCCTTTCGCGTCGCGCTTGCGCTTCCCTGGCGAGCAGGTCACTGCTACCCAGAAGCTCTTCCAACTCGTCAAGGAGGGGGATGTCGGAGACAGTGAACGGAGCGTCCTTCTTCCGCTGCACGAGCATCTGGTCTCGGTCCGACAGGTCCACGGCCGCTTCCCTCAACACTTCGGGGCGCGTGTAAAGCCTGCGCAGCAGGGTCTCAGCGGTCGTCGGCATCCAGCACAGGTTGATCTCTCGGCGCACATGTTTACTGCCGCGGGCTGACTCCCGCCACCAGTCCAAGGTGTCAGCGTCAGGGTCCTCCCCAGCCAGTTGGCGAGTCACCTTGTCCAACAGGTCGAGGGCGAACCCGTCACGAGCCACATTGTGAGGCTTACCCGCCCGGCGAGCCCGAGTCCGCGCTTCCCGAACATCAGAGACCTTCAGGGTCGCGTCGCGGCCCCCAACCGAAAAGTGCAGGTCCGTCTCCGGGAGGCGTTGAAGATTCCGCACGGCCCGCCCCAGTGTTTCCACCCACTGGATTTTGCCTTTCACGTAAGCGACCTCAGGTAGGTCCGTCACCTGCGTGGTGATGCCGGGGATGAGGGACCCCAAGGGCACTGAGACCACTCCCGTTTCTCCAAGTGAGGGGAGAACCTGTTCAATGTACCTGAGGAAAATGGGGGACGGTCCAACAATCAGAACGCCCCTACGCTCCAATATTTCCCTATGCGTGTACAGCAGGAACGCGGCCCTATGCAAGGCGACAGCGGTCTTCCCCGTCCCCGGGCCCCCTTGGACAACCACGATTCCCCGGTTGCCGGCCCGGATGATCTGGTCCTGCTCCGCTTGAATGGTGGCAACAATGTCGCCCATCCGGCCGTCGCGCGCGGTGGCCAGAGCCGACATGAGGGCCCCCTCACCCTGAAAAGTGAGTCCCCGCGCCTGAGCTTTGCTGGCGTCCAACACATCATCTTCAATGCCCCGCACTTGGCGCCTCGAAGTTGAAATGTGTCGCCTACGCACCACATCGAAAGGGTTGAGGGCTGTCGCCTGATAGAAGGGTTTGGAGGCGGGAGCGCGCCAGTCAACCAGTAGCCGCCCGCCGTCCTCGTCCGGCAAACCTGCGCGCCCAATGTAGTGGGAGCTCTCATCCTCCATGTCGATGCGCCCGAAGACGAGCCGGTCTTGGATCTGCTCCAACCGCATGGCTTGGTCCCCGAAGTGCGCTGCCTGAGCGTCGCGCTCCGTGCGCGCCTGGGGGGAACCCCAAGCGCCCTGAGCCTCAACCTTGCGTTGGGACTCGCGGTAAGACTTGCGTAGTCGCTCCAAAACCGCGTACGCCCCATCGATGAACGCCTGCTCTTTACTTATCTCAGCTGCAAGCGCGTCTTTGGATTCCGAAGCGTTTTCCACGCGGTCTCCTCAGGTTGGGGAATATGGCCGAATGTCTATTATTCCCCACCCGCGGCGCGTCGGCGTCGAATGTGGTTTGCGCCCCAAATCCTCGCGAGCCGGCCGCCCGTTTCCCTTCTGGCGCAATCGATTGGCTCGCAATGGTCCACTTCGCCGATTACGGTTAAAGAGGCGGCGCCACCCGCGGTTTTCCATTTAGAGAGTTGGGTGCGGGGACTGGCTCGCGCTGCCAGAGGCGTGAGGAGGGACGATGGCTGAAGGGAACAGAATCTACAGTGAGGGTCCCGCCGCGGACGCTAAAGCCCCCATTCTGATCACCCAGTTCGATGGGGCGTTGGATGCTGGCAACGCGGGTGGACTGGCGGTAACCCAGTTGCTGCGCAACCTACATTCCCAAAGGGTCGCAACCTTCGACACGGACATGCTGCTCGACTACCGTTCCCACCGCCCAATCATGGAGGTGGAGAACTGGGTCACCACGGGCATGAGGACACCGGAAGTCGCCCTCGACCTAGTCCACGACGACGCGGGAACCCCAATCCTGATACTTCACGGGCCGGAGCCAGACGCTCGTTGGAAAGTGTTCACTGAGGAAGTGAAGAAGCTGGCAATGGGGGCTGGCGTGGAGGTCGTGTTCGGCTTCCACGGCCTACCCGCGGCCGTCCCGCACTCCCGGCCGACAGCAGTCCACGTGCAAAGCGGTGATGCTGACTTGGTTCCTGAGCAGCCGCTCATGGGCGGGAAAGCAGCGCTACCCGCGCCGTTGAGCTCCTTCATTCAGCATTCTCTGCACGCTGAGGGTTTGGCTGCGGTCACCCTCCTCGCCGCCGTTCCCTACTACATGTCGGAGTCTTCTTTCCCGAGGGCGTCATCCGCCCTGCTGCGCAGACTGTCCGACATGGCGGACCTGTCCCTCCCCATTGGGGACCTGGAGCGTGGCGCTGACGCGGACGCCACCCAAGTGGAACAGATCATGGAAGCGAACCCAGAGCTGCAACGCACCGTTGAGGCCCTCGAACAGCACTACGACTCCATTTCCCAAGCGGCCGCTGAAGGCGCGGAACTGGATTTGAAGCGCGAGGACGGAACTGTGGAAGTCGAAGGGGGCAGTGAGGGGGAGGCTCCCACGTGGGAGATGCTTGCTGATGCGGCGTCCGGCGGAGAAACCGCGTACCCGGAGGCGGAACAGTTGGGTGAGGACAGCGGTGAAACCATGGCTGACCTGATAGGGGACGCCATCGAAAGCTACCTGCGCACCCGAAGCAAACGTAAACCTGGCCCGGAGGTGAGGTTGGGCGCGAATCGGAAGGGGACGGGGTCCTCAAAAGAGGAGGATCTAGAGGGAGCTGAGGGGCGCCACGCCCCCCGGCACAGGGCACTAGCCCCGTGGGAGTTGCGCCGCCAAGATGGTGGCGACTTGGACGGTGTGGGCGGCGAGGAAGCGAACTGACGTCCGCCTTCTCACTTAGGCGCTGGGGGTTTCGGAAGAGCCGGATGGGTCTAGGGCGGTGAGTGGGGGCGTCGACCCAACCCACTTTTTGACGGCTGCCTGCCTGTAAAGGCGCCACACTAAAGGCAGGGAACGCAACTCCCTATCCAAGTCGTCCAAGTCCGGGCCTACACCGTTCCACGCTGCGACAGTGAGGTTCCCCATGCGCCCCCGGTGCCACACAGCAGGGTCCGCAACCACCACGACGTTTTGAAACAGTGCGACAATGCCGGCCACGTCCGCCTCACCTGACTTTTCGGAGTCGTGCCCAACGTTCACCAAGTAGATGCCGCCCGGGCGTAAACGTGAGGCCACCAGCTCATGGAAAGTGCGTGCTTGTAAATGGAGGGGCGTGTCATCCCCAGCGAAAGCGTCACGGACGATCACGTTGTAGGTGGCGCTGGAACCTAGGAGGATTCGCTCCGCGTCCCCGACCTGCAAGTTGATCCTGGCCTTGTTGTCTAGGTCCAAGACCCTACGCACTTCGCGGACCAGGTCTTCGTCGATGTCTACCGCCACCTGCGTCAAAGAGCTGTGGGAGGCGTTCCATGCGAGTGGCAGCGCCAACGCTCCCGCACCACCGTGGAAGGCGTCGATGGGACCATCCCAGTGGGAGGCGGCGGCCATCGCGTCGAAGAACATGTCCATGTGCTGCATGTACTCGAAGTCCAGCTCTTGGGGTGCCTGCAAGTCCAGGCTCGACTGGAGGACATCGTCGCGCGCGAGCCGCACCTTGTCGCCGCGAACTTTCAGGATTGAGCCGAGCCCAGTCTCCATGTAGGTGGAGCGCCCATAAGATCTACGTCTGGTCACGTCGCCTACCCTACAGGTGCGAAGATAGCGAGTTGAGGGGGGTGTGTGCCATGGCGGTTGAGGGGCGAGTTGGGCGCGGATTCCCTTACGGCGGTGACGATAGCGGGGCCGCTATCTTGCATGTTGACATGGACTCCTTTTATGCCTCCGTTGAAGTGGTGGAAAACCCGGCTCTTCGGGGACTGCCAGTGGTGGTAGGGGGAAGAAGTGAACGGGGGGTGGTGACTGCCGCCACCTATGAGGCGAGAGCCTATGGGATCCGTGCTGGCATGCCCTCAATGAGGGCGAGGGCGCTGTGTCCGCAAGCCGTTTTCCTCCCGGGCAGGCGAGAACTCTATTTGCAGTACTCCCGGAAGGTGATGGCCGTCTTGGGGGGCTACACCCCCAATGTTGAGCCAGTGAGTATCGATGAGGCTTACTTGGACGTGGAGGGGGCCCGCATCCGGCTTGGTTCTCCCGTGACGATTGCGGGACTCTTGCGGGAAGAGATCCGTGAAACTACGGGGCTGCCAGCGTCGGTGGGGGTCGCGTCCTCGAAAACGGTCGCCAAGATCGCTTCGGGGAAAGCGAAGCCTGACGGGATGTTCTTGGTTCCCGCCCGGCGCACAGTCGAGTTCCTGCATTCCCTCCCAATCTCGGATCTCCCCGGTGTGGGGGCGAGGACGGAGGAAACCCTGCACAGGCGGGGCGTGCAGACAGTGACGCAACTCGCCCACGTGCCCAGGGCGAACCTAGCGGCGTGGTTGGGGGACGCTAGTGCACACAGACTGCTCCTTCTGGCCTGGGACAAAGAGCGGGACCCCGTAGGTCCGAAGGAACGTGAGAAGTCCGTGTCCACGGAGCGCACGTTTGACCAGAATCTGACCAGCAAAGCAGATCTGGCCAAGCAGGTTCTTGAGGCGGCACACCAGTGCGCGTCTCGACTTCGGCAAGCCAAGCTGCTCGGTTGGACGGTCACGTTGAAGTTGAAGGACACGAATTTTGTGACCAAAACTCGGTCTAAGACTCTGCTCGCCCCAACAGATGTTGGGCGGGTGGTAGCCGAGGTTGCGACGCAACTGTTGAACGCTGAAACTCTGCCTGCAGGGGGAGTGCGGCTGCTTGGCGTCGGTGTTAGCGGCTTGGTTGGTGAGGAGGATGGTGTCGCCACCCTTTTGGATTACGATCCCCGGCCTAGGGCAGCGGAGCAGGTGATGGACGCTGCGCGAGATAAGTTTGGGGACGGCGCCCTCAGCCCCGCTTCCCTGTTGCGTGGTCATGGGGGAGACTGACAGGCCCCTTTTTTCGTGCGGGTTCGCGGCTGGGCCGGTAACCCGGCTACACTGGGCTGTGAAGGTTTATGGGAAGGGGGCGGACATGGCACTTTCTGACTATGAGAAGCAGATTCTTGCGGAAATGGAGCAGGAACTTCGCAAACAGGATCCGGCGCTGGCTGACACGATGGCCACGTCTCTTCCCAAAGAGGAGCCCGCTGTAAAGGAGGCCCCAGCTAAGCCCCCGTTGTCGCCGCGCAGGATAGCGATCGGCTCCATTCTGGTGGCTTTAGGGTTGGCGACCGTGCTTGCCGGAATGTCTTTTTCCTTCTCCGTTTGGACCGTTGTTTTAGGGGCCTTGGGCTTCGTGATGATGGTTGGGGGCCTCCTCTACGCTTTCTCGACCAGTAAGGACGCCGAGTCTGGGGATGCCGTGAGGCAGGCGCGCCCCGCGAAGCCGGGACTCACGAAGCAGGAAAAGGAAGAGCAGCGGCGCAGGCGATGGGAAAATCGGGGTCGGTAGCCACCGTCGCGCACTGACTAACATTCAGCGTTGAGCGTTTGCTCAGCGCTTTTCTCTTCCCTTCTGCCCTAGGTGTCCCCTTTTTTGGATACTGTGTGGGTTGCCGTTTAGGCTCTCATCTTTTCACCTAAAGCGAACAGGGCGGAAAGAACGTTGGTGTCGCGGAGCGAGTTTCCTTGGGTTTCACTTGTCCTGACGCGGGCAACGGTCTGCTGCACCACCAATGCTCGAACGTACGCCTGCAACGCTGAGTCTTCCCCCATCTGAACGCACGCGACCAAACCTTTCCCCCCATCTGAACGCACGCGAAGCTTTGCACCGCAATAGCAGTTTTAGAGAACGTTTCAGTTCGGTTGGGGGAGCCAAGAACGTTTGAGTTCGGTTGGGGGACGCCGGGGCCGTCCTAGTTCAGGTTGGGGGATGCCCCAAGTGGCCCCGCAGCAAACTCGCTCTGAACACCCCAGTTTTTGGCTGAAAAGGTGGCTAAGTGGAGCGAAAGACTAAAGAAGAGGTTCAAAGTGGAGGAGAGTGGAGTAATGTGGTGGCATTGAGGGGAGGTGGAGGGTGTTCCTTGGTACCTACGAGCCGAAGCTGGACGCAAAGGGTCGCGTGATCCTGCCAGCCAAGTTCCGTGAGCAGTTAGAAGACGGGCTCGTAGTCACCAGAGGACAAGACCGCTGCTTGTATGTGTACCCAAAAGAGGAGTTCGCCGACATGTTCGAAAAACTTCGGGTCGCCCCAACCACCTCCAAACACGCTCGGGACTACATTCGGGTCCTCTTGTCAGGCGCTTCAGACGAGGTCCCGGACAAGCAAGGCCGCATCACCGTCCCAGCGCACTTGCGCACCTACGCCGGCTTGGATCGAGAGCTGGTCGTGATCGGTGCGGGAAATCGCGCTGAAATATGGGACCTCGAGGCCTGGGGTCGCTACTTGGCTGGCCAGGAGGAGCAGTTCTCCCAAACAGCGGAAGAAATAGTCCCGGGAATGTTCTAGCCCGGGAGGGGCTCCGTCCTCGTTCTGACTTCACTTCCCCGTTGTCAGAGCGAGGCGGGCCCCTAGGGGAAAGGGAGAGGTAGGCATGAAATCAGACAACGTTTTACACACGCCAGTCATGGTGGCGGAATGCCTTGACTTTCTAGCGCCAGCTTTTGATGTTGAGCGGCCCATCTTAGTCGACGCGACAGTGGGACTCGGCGGCCACTCGGAAGCCGCGTTACAGGCTTTCCCTGCGCTGACCGTGATCGGGATTGACCGTGACTTAGCGGCTCTTCACTTGGCTCAAGAGAGGCTCGCCCCTTTCGGTGACAGGTTCATCCCGTTTCACGGAACTTACGACGAGATACCGGAGGCGCTGCAAGGGGAGCTCGCCGACGGCATCCTCATGGACCTGGGTGTCTCCTCCATGCAGTTGGACAACCCTGATCGGGGGTTCGCATACGCTAAGCCCGCGGTTTTAGACATGCGCATGGACGAAAGGGGAGAGCGGACGGCGGCCATCATCCTGGCTGACAGTTCCGAACGTGAGCTGGCGGGAATCCTCAGGAAGTACGGGGAGGAAAGGTTCGCGCCTAGGATCGCCAGAGCGATCGTGGCTAGAAGGGAAACGAGCCCCATCACCACGACAGATGAGCTTGTGGAAGTAGTGCGCTCCGCTATCCCCGCTGCCGCCCGCCGAAAAGGGGGAAACCCCGCCAAACGCACTTTCCAGGCGATACGGGTGGCAGTGAACGAGGAGCTCGACATCCTTTCCGACGCGCTCCCAGCGGCCCTCTCCTCCCTACGGGTTGGGGGACGGATAGTGGTCGAGTCCTACCAGAGTCTTGAGGACCGCATCGTCAAAAGGGTGTTCGCTGAGGGGGCGACGCCGGAGGTGCCCGCAGACCTGCCGTTGGTGGCGGATGAGGTGGAGCGTGGAACCCGGCTTCGCCTATTGACGCGGGGCGCGATGAAACCCGACTTGAAAGAACAGGAACAAAACCCTAGATCTAAGTCTGCAAGGTTGCGGGCTGCGGAGCTGGTGGCTCCTTGGAGGGAAAATGTCTAGTACTGCCCATAACCATTTCGCATCTAGTTTCGGCGCTCACCGGAGGGCGTCATCCACCCCACCACCGAACTTCACTGTTGTCGAGGGTGGGCGAAGTGAGGTTGGGCGGGTGGCGTGGCCCCTAGTCATCGTCCTTTTCGTCACAGTCGTGTTAACGCTTGCTCTACCTCTGGTCATGAACACTCAAATGGCTCAGCGGGCCTACGAGATTCGAGAGATGAAGGTTGAACTGGCGGAGCTCAAGACTCGAACGGGAGCACTCGAAAGGGACTTGATGGCAGAGGGGTCCCCTGAAGTGCTTGCCGACAAGGCGGAAGCGTTGGGGCTGGTCCCTGCAGCTGCGGTGGGCGTGATCTCTCTACAGGAGGGCACAGTCGAAGGTGGTGAGGTCTCCGAATGAAGGGTGGGGCAGCGAAGGCACCAGTGAAGAAAGGTACCCCGAGGACGCGGAGCCGCGCTCTCTTCGCGGTGACCCTGGTGATGCTGCTCGGCGCTGGAGCGCAACTGTTTAACATCCAAATCGTGCGTGGCGCTGAACTGGCGGAGCAGGGGCGTTTAGTGCGCACTTCGGCCTCGTCCATCCAGGCGCCTAGGGGGAAGGTCGTGGATAGTGAGGGGCAGATTCTCGCCGACTCACAAATGACGTACCACATTGCGGTGAACCAGAAGAACATCCTTGAATACAGGAACATCGACGAAAACGGGAGTGTCGTTGGTGAGGGACCAGAGGAGGCCGCGCGCCTGCTCGCTCCAATCTTGGGGCTGGACCCCTCCGAGCTGGGTGGAAAAATGCTTGGAGAGTCCTCCTACGAGTACCTCGCCAAGGACGTTGATGAGGAACGTTACCGGGAGATTCGCCGACTCAATATTTACGGGATTGAGTGGGAACCAAGGTATACGAGGGTCTACCCGGCGGGCGACACGGTCGGCGCCATCGTTGGTTTCACGAACCAGGACGGTGACGGGGTCGCGGGTCTGGAGCAGGCCTTGAACGAGGAACTGATAGGCGTTCCCGGTGAGGAATCGTATGAGATAGGGGCCACCGGCGAGGTCATCCCAGGCGCGAAGGTTGTGAGCGTGGAAGCGCAGGCCGGCGAAACGGTGCACACGACGATCCTTCTGGACCTCCAACACTCAGTCCAGGAAGCCCTGGATGAGGCTGTGGCCGCGCACGGGGCTGACTGGGGCGCCGTCGTGGTCCGTGAGGTTGCCACACCAAACGTGCTGGTCCTCGCGGGCGCCGGAGGTGAAGATAGTGAGGGGATGGAGCACGTTTCACCCGCCATACAGATGGTCTACGAGCCGGGTTCAACCGCGAAACTCCTCACTTTCGCAACCGCGCTGGAAGCGGGAACGGTGGGGCCTGAAACCAGTTTCACTGTCCCGGATCACCTCACCACTTCCAACGACCAAGAGTTCGTCGACGTTTTTGAGCACGAGACGTTCGAGCGCACAGCAACCGGGATACTCGCACAATCTTTGAACACGGGCACAGTCATGATCGGTGAGACCGTCACTGACGCCGATCGCTATGACGTCATGAAACGTTTCGGCCTGGGGGACCCGACTGGCATCGAACTTGCAGGTGAATCCCAGGGCCTCCTGTCCACGCCGGACACCTGGGATGGGCGCACCCGGTACACCACCATGTTCGGCCAAGGATTCGCTTTGACAGCATTGCAGGCGGCGAGCATCGCGGCAACGATCGGGAACGGGGGAGTGCGCGTCGACCCGCGCATCGTCCTGGGCACCACGGACGCGTCCGGACAGTTCACGGCCGCTGAAACTCCGGCGCCGGTGGAGGCTCTACGCCCTGAGGTGGCTCAAACACTGCTAACCATGATGGAGTCCGTTGTGGACGCCGACCAGCATGGGACCGCCGCCGGTGGCCACATTTCCGGCTACAGGCTGGCCGCAAAAACGGGGACCGCCGAAATCATGGGGGAGGGTGGGACGATCGCGAACGTTGTTGCCCTCCTACCCGCTGAGGCCCCCCAGGTGGCGATTTCGGTGGTGCTTTACAACCCGAAGGTGGGCCATACCGGCGCTGAGTCCGCTGTCCCTCTGATGAGGCAAGTTGCGCTAGACACGATTCGAGTTTTGGATATCCCTCCCTCCACCGAATCCCCTAGGCTGTATTTGCACTCCTTGACGGAGAGCGCCGGGCAGTGAGCAGTTTTGATTCGGTTCGACAAGCTAGGAGCATCTCTTGGACAGAACCCTGAAATGGGCTGCGGATTCCGTTGGGGGGAAGCTTGTTGGCCACCTCCCGCCAGACCCCTCCACCAGCGGGTTCGATGTTTCCAAGATAGAAACGGACTCACGCAGTTGTGTCGACGGATCCACGTACGTGGCGCGGGTCGGTGAGGCCGCTGACGGACACGACTACGCTCACGCGGCCGCGGAAAATGGGGCGCAAGTTTTCATCGTGGAGCGCCCGTTGGAGGACGTTAACGCCCCCCAGATTGTTGTCCGGGACGCGACTGAGGCCCTCGGTCTCTTAGCGAAGGCCCACTTGGAGGACCTGCGCGCTGGTGGTGGGATCCGTGTCATTGGCATCACGGGCTCGGCAGGGAAAACAACCACGAAGGACCTGACCGCGAACGTTTTGAGCCACTTCGGTGAAACGGTTGCGCCCATCTTGTCCTACAACAATGAGGTCGGCTGTCCTCTCACGGTTTTGAAGGCAGACCGGTCCACTGAATACTTGGTGTTGGAGATGGGTTCGTCTGGGCCCGGCCACCTCAACTACCTCACGAACATTGCTCCTTTGGATGTGGCTGCCGTGTTGCTCGTGGGTCGCGCTCACCTGGAAGGTTTCGGTGACCAAGCGACGCTGGCTGAGGCGAAACGCGAGCTGCTTTCCGGGCTTCTTCCCGCCGGGGTCGCCGTTTTGAACGAGGACGACGACTTGGTGCGAGCCATGGCCGGCGAAGCCCGGACCCTGTTCTTTTCCGCTCAAGGTCGGCCCGCGCAAGTGCAGGCCCAAAACGCGGGGATCTCGCCTGCCGGTAGCGCCCGTTTCGAGCTGGTCGCCCCGGGCTACGCGGGTGATGTGCAGCTGTCGTTGCTCGGCGCGCACCAAGTCTCTAACGCCCTAGCGGCCATCACTATCTGTTTGGCGCTGGGATTGGATGCGGGGGCAGTCGCGCCCCTAGTGTCGGCAGCGACTCCCGCGTCTCCCCACAGGATGTCGTTGGAACCCGTCGACTTGGAGGCGTTTGCGGCTGGGGGTCTGTCCTCCGTGCCTCAGGTGGGGCAAGCGTGGGTCCTAGATGACTCCTACAATGCGAACCCCGACTCAATGAAAGCTGCCTTCCAGGCGACCAAGAACCTGGTTGGGCGACTCGGGGGAACCCGGTCGATACTTGTCCTTGGGGAAATGTTGGAACTTGGGGAAGAAAATCTGAGCATCCACGTGGAAGTGGGTCGAGCTGCGAAAGAGGTCGAGCCTTCCCTCGTCGTGTTGGTCGGACCGGGCGCTGAGGCGTATGAGGATGGCCTAAACGGCGTTCCCACGTTGCGCGTGGCGGACTGGGAGGGGGCCGTCGCGGCTCTCGCCCGTGAGGTGGAAGCTGGGGATTTAGTGTTGTTGAAGGGCTCGAATGGGTCCGGTGTTTGGCGGGTCGCTGACGAATTGTTGGGGGCTCAACAAGCGTTGGGAATGGGCGGCCACGTGCCAGCCCGGGTTGGGGGTGAAGTTCTTTGATTGGTGTCATCTCCGCGTTCGCTAGCGCTTTCATCATCGGCCTGTTTGGGACGCCACTTCTGATCAAGTTCTTGGTCGCTAAGGAGTATGGGCAGTTCATCCGCCAAGACGGCCCCACCGCCCACTTCACTAAGAGGGGTACGCCAACCATGGGCGGCCTCGTCATTATTTTCTCCATTGTTGTGGCTGTGTTCGTCGGTTTCAGAGCTAATGGTGGGTGGCCGGACTACTCCGCCTACCTGCTGTTGCTCGTTTTAGTGGGGCTGGGGTTCATTGGCTTCCTAGACGACTTCATAAAGATCCGGAAACACCGCAGCCTAGGTTTGGCTCCGGTCGGGAAAATCTTGGGGCAAGTTGGGGTGGCGACCCTGTTTGGGGGCCTGCTCCTCATCAACCCGAACGCGAGAGGACTCACCCCCTCCTCACTCAAAATCTCGGTCCTCTCGAACCTGTCCATCAACTTGGCGTTTGCGGGCGTCGCGATCGGCGTGGTCCTGTACCTGATTTGGACCAACTTTCTGGTTGCGGCGTGGTCGAACTCAGTGAACCTGACGGACGGCCTGGATGGGCTCGCTGCCGGAGCGTCCATAGCGGCTTTCTCTGCTTACACGATCATCGCGTTTTGGCAGTTCTCCCAAGCCCGCTCGAGGGGAATGGCTGAGCAGATCGGTAGCTACGCCACCCGCGACCCACTGGGTCTCGCCATCTTCTCCGCGGCGGTGGTGGGAGCCATGATGGGGTTCCTGTGGTGGAACGCTTCCCCAGCACAAATCTTCATGGGCGACACGGGATCCCTCGCCATCGGTGGAGCGTTCGCTGGGCTGTCAATCATGTCGAACACGGAGTTCTTGGCGATCGCAATCGGTGGCCTTTTCTTCATCGTCACCATGTCGGACGTCATCCAAATCGGAGTGTTCAAGAAGACTGGGAAACGCGTTTTCCGAATGGCGCCACTGCACCACCACTTCGAGTTGAAGGGGTGGGAGGAAGTCACCATCGTCACTAGGTTCTGGATTGTCGCCGCACTGTTCGCCGCGCTCGGCGTTGGGCTCTTCTATCTAGAGTGGGTTTCGGCTATCTGACCATGGGACGCAACAGAGCCGCCATCATCGGTGCGGGGACATCTGGGGTGTCCGCCGCGAAACTACTCGCGGAACGCGGATACGACGTAACAGTATTTGACCAAAGCAAAGACACTTTGCCGGAGGGGATCCGGGCCACAATCCACCAGGTTGAAGACCCGGCTGCCATGGGGGAAGCGATCACCGCCCTCGACCCGAAGTTCCTAGTGGTCTCACCCGGGGTCCCACCCCACTCGAAGGCGCTCGAGGCACCCACGGCTTCGGGGGTGGAGGTAATCGGTGAGGTGGAGCTCGCCTGGCGCCTTGGGAACCAAAGGGACTGGCTTTGTATCACCGGAACCAACGGCAAAACGACCACGGTAGAAATGTTGGCGTCCATCTTGCGCGCCGGGGGTGAGGACGTGGTCGCGTCCGGGAATGTTGGGTTTCCCCTCACGGAACCCAAGTCCATGGAGGCTGAGAGGCTGCCAGTTGAGCTGTCTTCCGCTCAGCTCACCACCACGACAACCTTGGCGCCCGCCTCCAGTATTTGCTTGAACGTCGACGTGGACCACGTTGACTGGCATGGCAGTAAGGAAGCCTATTGGGACGCTAAAGCATCCGTGTACGACAACACTTCGGTCGCGAGGATCTACTTTGCAGACGATCCTCAAGTGAAGAGTTGGGCGGAGCAGGCCTCTAACGCTGCGTCCTCCGCTTTGCTTCCCCTATCTTTTGGGGAAGTGGACGAGGGCGGCATCGGCATCCAAGACGGTCACCTAATCAACAGATTCTCTCCCGCCGCGGGTCCGGAAGGCGGGCCCACGGTGGTCGACCTGCGTGACGTTGCCCTACTATCCGCTGGCCTGGCTGTAGACCACGGGGTTGGGTCAGTGGTCGTGCGGGACGCGCTCGCGGCCGCTGCCCTCGCCATCAGTGTCGGCGTGTCCCTACAGGTGGTCCACCAAGGCCTCCTAGATTTTAATCCTCAACAGCACCGACTGGCGCCGGCGGGCACCGCCCAACAGCGCACCTTCGTTGATGATTCGAAAGCAACCAACGTTCATGCAGCCCTCGCGGCTCTCAACTCTTTCGACAAGTCCCGCCTGATTTGGATAGTGGGTGGGGACACTAAGGGCCAAGATCTTAGCCCCCTGATTAGGGAGGTTGGAAGCCAAGTGAAGGGCGTGGTGGTGATAGGAGCCGACCCAAGCGATCTCCTAGACGCGTTGGCGGTAAGTGCCCCCACCACCCCGGTGCAGCGGGTCGTGGGGATTGGTCGCCCGGAGGAGTGGATGGGGGAGGTTGTGCGCGCCTCAATGGAAATGTCGGCGCCGGGCGATACCGTGTTGTTGGCCCCGGCTTGCGCGTCGTGGGACCAATTTGAAAGCTACGCGCAAAGGGGCGACCTGTTCACCCAAGAGGTGAAGTCTTGGGGGTCGACACGGTAGGGGAGGGGTGCTATGGCCCAAAAGACCACTGGGTGGCGCTCACTGCGTCAACGCATTCCCCGCTTGAAACTCAAGTTGCCGAACCAAGACAGTGAGGGCCAGTCCGCTGTTGCAACCTACTACCTGATCCTTTTCCCCGCTTTACTGCTCGGCATCTTGGGCCTGATGATGGGGTTTTCCGCCACCGCAATCACCAACATTTCAGCCGGCGTCAACCCCTACGTGCCGTTCTTGAAGACCGTGGCCATATCTTTCGCTGCCCTCGTGTTAGCGATTGTCGCGGCGCACATGCACCCCCGCTTCTGGGACCGGACCGCGTTCGCCCTGTTCGCGTTCGCTTTGATCCTTCAGCTGCTGGTGATCCCCTTCGGGATCGGGGTCGGCGGCAACGTGAACTGGTTGCCCATCCCAGGCACAGGCCAAGTCTTCCAGCCATCAGAGCTCTTGAAACTGGCGACCGCCCTGTTTCTCGCTAGGGCGCTCAGCGGACCACAGGTCGACTTGAAGAACTGGAAACAAGTGCTGATGGTAGTGGGGGTCCCATCGGGGCTCGCCATGGGGGCGGTCATGCTCGGACACGACATGGGCACCATGCTCATATTCTTGGGGCTCACGTTGGGTGCGATCTGGGTGGCTGGTGTCCCAGCCCGCTGGTTCGCTTCTCTTTTCGCTTTCGGGGGCGCCGGGCTGATCCTGCTGATCGCTTCAAGTCCGTCGAGGACGCGGCGCGTCATCGAGTTTTTGCCTGGGTTCGGCACGGAACCGTCAACTAGCGCCCCAACTCAGACGGACCATGGGCTGTGGGCGTTGGGGTCTGGGGGCCTCACCGGTTTGGGTCCGGGGGCGTCCAGAGAAAAGTGGAACTACTTGCAGGAAGCTCACACGGACTTCATCATCGCAATAATCGGTGAAGAGTTCGGGTTGCTTGGAACCCTCACGCTCCTCCTCCTTTTCGGTCTCATGATCTACGGGATCCTCAGGTTGGCCGCCAACAGTGGTGACAGTTTTGAGAGGGTCGCGTCAGGCGCGATCGGGTCGTGGTTCATCATTCAAGGGATGATCAACGTGGGGACAGTGATTGGTCTCGCCCCCGTGATCGGTGTCCCGTTCCCCCTGGTCTCCTACGGGGGCTCCTCCCTACTGATCACAGCTGTTGCCATCGGTGTGTTACTGTCTTTCGCGCGCTCCGAAGCGAACTTAGGTAAGAAGGGGCGTTTCGACCCGGACACTGCGGGTTTGGACCCGCGCAAGGCCCGGACCCGACGGCGAGTGAAGTGAAACGGCGCCCCCGCTCCCTTCCACTAAACTGGGCGCAGAAAATGGAGGCGTGAAGTGAGCCTAAAAGTTGCCTTGGCCGGAGGTGGCACCGCGGGACACGTGAACCCACTGCTTGCCACAGCACACCTGTTGAGCGAGCGCGGTCACGAAGTGCATGTGATTGGAACCGGGGAGGGGCTGGAAGCGACCATGGTCCCCGAGGCGGGATTCCCCCTAACCAAAATCCCTAAGGCGCCGATGCCGAGAAGCCTGAGCCCACAGGCTTTCCTGGTCCCATCCAAGCTGCGTGCAGCGTTCACCATTTCGCGGAAAACACTTCGGGGAATGGATGCTCTCATCGGCTTCGGTGGGTACGTGTCAGCGCCCGCCTACATTGCTGCAGCCTCCCTAGGTCTCCCATACGTGGTTCAAGAACAAAACGTGATGCCGGGGGTCGCCAACAAGCTTGGAGCCAGGTGGGCTAACGCAGTGTCACTGGCCTTCCCACAGACCCCCCTGAAAGCGAGAAAGGGTGCGACAGAGTTCACGGGAATGCCTCTCCGCCGGCAGATCGTAGAGTTAGGGGCGGAGAGGGAAACCCCTGAGGGTAGGCGAAGCGCGCGTTTGTACGCCGCCCAAGAACTGGGTTTGGACCCTGAACTGCCGACACTGCTCGTCATGGGGGGTTCCCTCGGCGCCTTACACGTGAATCAAGTGCTCGCTGAAGGTGCGAAACAGGGTGTCCTTGATGGTCATCCGAGCATGCAGATATTGCACTTAGCGGGTCGCGGGAAAGCGGAAGAGGTCATTGCGGCGACCGAGTACGCCCCCTACGTTCTTTGGCAGGTCAGGGAGTATTTGGAGGAGATGGATTTGGCGCTCAGTGTGGCAGACCTCGTCGTGTGCCGTTCGGGTGCCGGCACAGTCTCCGAGCTTGGCGTCCTCGGACTTCCCGCAGTCTACGTCCCCCTCCCCATCGGCAACGGGGAGCAGGTGAGGAACGCTGAAGGGCAGATCGAGGCTGGGGGAGCGGTGGCCGTGAACGATGCGGACTTCAACATTTCCACACTCTCCAAAGTTGTGTTCCCGCTGCTATTCGACCCCTCAAAACTTCAAAAGATGGGTGACGCGAACCGGGGCACCTCCCCAAGAGATGGGGCGCGTCTCCTCGCTGACCTTTTGGAGGAAAGCGTTGCCTAAGGAGAACGAAATGAAGCCGGAACCAAGCACCTACCATTTTATTGGAATCGGGGGTGCGGGGATGAGCGTGATCGCCTCGATCCTATCTGCGGCCGGCCACCGCGTTTCCGGTTCTGATAGGACTGAGTCGAAGGTCTTGGAAGACCTGCGCGCTCAGGGCGTTGACGCGTATCCCGGGCATGGCACGAAGAACTTCCCTGAAGACGCCATCGTGGTCCTCTCATCGGCGATCCGCGAAGACAACCCGGAACTTGTGCTCGCACGTGAAAGACACCAGCCGGCCATCCACAGGTCCCAGGCGCTCGCCGAAGCAGCCCAAGGTATGCGCTTCGTCGCGGTCGCTGGTAGCCACGGCAAGACAACGACCTCGTCCATGATCGCTGTGACATTGCTTGAATGCGGTTGGGACCCCTCTCTAGCCATAGGAGGTCCCGTACTAGGTGTCGGTGGTGGGGGGCGCCTAGGCCGTGACGTGTTCGTGGCTGAGGCTGACGAGTCGGATGGGTCCTTCCTCAACTATTCGCCCGACATCGCTGTGGTGACGAACATTGAGCCGGACCACCTAGACCACTATGGAACGAAGGAGGCGTTCGAGGACGCCTTCTACGACTTCGCGGCTCGCCTCACACCTGGGGGCACCCTGATTTGTTGCGCTGAAGACGAGGGCGCAGCAGAGCTCGCAAGAAAAGTTTCGGCGGCGCGCTTGTTGGACTGCGTCCAAACCTACGGACGCCCAGAGCACTCCTTCACCCAGCCGACCATTGAGATCACTTCAGAGTCCTTGGGAGCGACCCGCGCCGCAGCGCAACTCGATGGGGACGCCGGGACCGCGTCTTTGGACCTGCAGGTGACTGGCGCTCACAACGTGTTGAACGCGGTTGGGGCGTGGGCTGCCTGCGTGGCGCTCGGCCTGAGTCCAAAGGAAGCATCTGAGGGGCTCAGTAGGTTCGTGGGGGCTGGGAGACGATTCGAGCTGGTGGGAGAAGTCGCTGGTAGGCGGGCGTACGATGACTACGCTCACCACCCCGCTGAAGTCGCGGCCGCACTCAAACAAGCGAGGCTCGCTGCGGGGGACGGGAAAGTCATCGTCGTTTTCCAGCCGCACTTGTATTCGAGGACGGTGACGTTCAAGGAGGGACTTGCTGCAGCCCTGTCGCTAGCCGACGAAGTCGTTTTAGCCGACATCTATGGTTCTAGGGAGGACCCAATCGAGGGCGTGACGTCCGCGCTGCTCGTCGACTCCGAGGCCGCGGAAAAGCTGTTCCACTATCCGGGAGATGCCCGCTCCGCCGCGCTACTTGGAGCTTCCCTCACCGAGGAAGGTGACGTGTGTGTTCTCATGGGCGCTGGCGACATTTTCCTTTCGACCCCGGAAGTAGTCCACTATTGGACGGAGAGGGCCTAATCGAGTGGCCCGTTTCGCCGACCAGCCACCACGCCCACCAGTCCGCAAAGGCATCGGATACCAGAAGCCGAGCAGTGAACTACCGGGCTCAGGCGCGATCACCCAGCCGGCTAAGGCGGCAAAGAACCCGGAGATCGAAAAACTAGGGAGCACTCAGAAGGCCGAAGGGGGCGCGGACCCCAAGCCGACTGTGGAGGGCAAGAGCGCACGGCAAACCGCGAGCATTCCCGGCGATTCCCCCCAAAAGGTGGTAGCAGCCAAGGGCAAGTACGTTGGAAAGTGGAAGAAGCGTTCCGGAGTTCAACCTGCGGTGAGTCCCTCCCCTCCCAGTGACTCCGTACGGTTGGACATGAGGGAGCGGATCCAAGAACGCAAGAACGCTCGACGCAGGCTCATCGCCTACCGGGTCGCATGGGGTTTAGGTCTGGTAGCGGCGATTGGGGGCCTACTCTGGTTGAACCTCTTCTCGACCCTCTTCGCCCTCGACGCTGAAACAATTGAGGTTCAGGGCGTGCAATCCGGGGAGTTAGAGCAAAGGGTGAAGGAGGTGACCTCCGCCTATGCGGGTGTCCCCCTCCCCCGCGTGCCAACAGGCCAGATAGCGCGGGAGCTGTCTGAGGTGCCGGACGTTGCGCAGGTGGAGGTGGCGCGCTCTTGGCCTTCCTCACTCCTAGTTTCCATCCAAGAACGGACGCCTTCCGCTGTTGTCTCAGTTGGAAAAGAGAAACTAGTCGTCGGAGAGGACGGCGTGGTTTTGCGTGCCGCGGCAGAGGAGGATGCGGCCTTGCCGATGATCGTCCTAGGTGAGGAAGATCGCGGTTCCTTAGAGGAGAACGCCGCTAGCGCCGTCGAGGTTTGGATGAGCCTCTCCCCAGGCCTGTCGGAACAGGTCGACACGATTGAGGTGAAGCGTAAGCGGTCCTCCCTCAACCTCGTCAACGGGGTACAAGTGGTTTGGGGTGAAAGCGATCAGGGGCAGCAGAAGTCTGAGGTGACCGAGCTGCTCATGGCGAACCGGGAAGCCGCGGTCTACGACGTGAGCGACCCGAAGAGACCCGTCACCCGGTGAGGTTCACGGCTCAATCCGGCAACTCATCGGCGTGGGTTCTTGAACGGTTGCCGCTCGGAACCTACGGTGCTTCCGCTAACCAAAAAGAATACCTAGACCTTGAACCTGAGCTTTAGGGTTTGTTGCCCTTGGGGGGACCAGTGACGATACCGCAGAACCATCTTGCAGTAATCAAAGTTGTCGGTGTCGGTGGCGGCGGAGTTAACGCCGTCAACCGGATGATCGAAGAGGGCTTGAAGGGGGTTGAGTTCATTGCTGTTAACACGGATGCTCAAGCCTTGCTTATGTCGGACGCAGAAACGAAGTTGGACATCGGCAGGGAGCTCACCCACGGTTTAGGTGCCGGCGCGGACCCCGCCGTTGGCCGGAAGGCAGCTGAGGATCACGAGGAAGAGATCTCGGAAGCCGTTGCGGGTGCTGACATGGTTTTTGTCACAGCAGGGGAGGGTGGTGGCACTGGTACCGGGGGTGCTCCGGTGGTCGCGAGGGCGGCCCGCGCCGCGGGGGCGCTGACCGTTGGTGTCGTGACCCGACCGTTCAGCTTTGAGGGGCGGCGTCGCTCCCAGCAGGCCGATCACGGTGTGGAGTCCCTACGGGAAGAGGTTGATACCCTGATTGTCATCCCGAACGACAGGTTGCTGGAGATCTCGGACACGTCCATCTCTGTGCTTGACGCGTTCAAGGCTGCCGACCAAGTGCTGTTGTCCGGGGTGCAAGGGATAACTGAGCTCATCACCATTCCTGGTTTGGTTAACGTGGACTTCAATGACGTCCGCTCCGTCATGAAGGACGCCGGGTCCGCCCTGATGGGGATCGGCTCTGCCACTGGGGAGGACAGGGCGTTCCGTGCGGTTGAAACAGCGATCTCCTCCCCGCTGCTTGAGGCTTCGATTGACGGGGCGCACGGGGCCCTGATCTTCTTCCAGGGTGGCCCAGACGTCAACCTGCGGGAGATCACTAGTGCGGCCTCGTTGGTTCAGGAAGCAGCTCATGAGGAAGCGAACATCATCTTCGGCACTGTCATCGATGAGTCCCTAGGGGACGAGATCCGGGTCACGGTCATCGCTGCTGGCTTTGATGACGCTGGCGCTAGGCCAAAACAACCAGAGGTGACGCGAGCACCCCGCGTAATTGAAGAGACCACTGAGAGGCCCGACCTGGAGGCCCCCCTCGCCGCCCCTGTCGCACATCGCGCCCCGAGCGCACCCGCTCCTAGGCGTTCACCCGAAAGCAGCGCATACAGCCCGGTGACGGCGCCCGCCCACCGCGCCCGCGTCGAGCCGCCGACTAGGACTGGCCCGCTTTACACAGTTGAAGAGGTAGTTGAGGAAACCCCGCAGGTCCCGGTGGTGACAGGCGAGTTTGAGGCGCCACGCATCTTCGACGACAACGGGGACTCTGACCTGGACATCCCAGATTTCCTCAGGTGAGCGACATGCCGGCCGCGTTCGCGGGTTTGGCATCGGGTCTGCTCTAACGTTGGTTTAGAGCATGTGGCACCGCCGACGAAGCGGCGCAACAGAGGTTTGGAAGTTGAATGGAAGGGACCCACAAATGGCGCAAGGCTTCAGCAGAGCCATGGAGTTCATGGGGTGGAAGGTCCCCGACATCGAAGAGGACGACGAGTTCGTTGACACCTTCGAAGAGGAGACCCCTTCCCAGCCCGCTCAAGAGTTCCAGTTCCAAACGTTTCCGGGCGGGGAAGACTACCAAGAACCGAAGCCCGCCCCTACCTCGTTGAGGCGCATCGTCACCGTTCACCCAACCTCCTACGGGGACGCGAGGCTCATTGGTGAGGCGTTCCGCGATGGGATGCCCGTGATCATCAACCTCACGGACCTACCCGACGCTGAAGCGCGGCGCATCATCGACTTCGCTGCAGGACTCGTTTTCGGCCTGTATGGGATCATCGAAAAGGTCACTCCAAGGGTCTTCTTGCTGTCTCCCGCAGACGTTGAGGTTTCCTCCAAAGCTGAGATCCGCTCATCATCCCTTTTCAGCTAGGCTTCGAGGCGGACTCAGAGTCCGACACTAGGGAGTCGTTTTAGAGAAGAGGGCCTCTTGCTTCTTGTCACGGTCGGTAAAACGCTGGCGTTCGCGGCGTCCATCTACATGTTCGTGCTCTTGGCGCGCGTCGCCTTCGACTGGGCGCGCCTCTTGGCCCCCCACTGGGTCCCCAAAGGCGTCGTGCTCACGCTGGCGGACTGGGTGTACAAGCTAACTGACCCGCCGATCCGGTGGATGCGCAAGTTCATTCCGCCACTGAGGCTAGGGACCATCGCGTTGGACGTGGGTTTCCTAGTGATCTTTGTGGTGGTCAGCATCATCGGCCGCATCGGCCAATACCTCATGTACCTGGGTTACAGCGGGGGCTGAACGCCAAAAATTGAGGTTTTCGCAGCAAACAACCCCTCGAAAATGTGGCGAGAGTTAGTATTGTTGCAAATGGGATCCAGATGGCGGCTATGATTTAGATGTCGGCCAGCCGATTCTTGTACAGTTGTTCTAAATTGTGGGGGCTTAGAGCCGCGGAGCGGCGGGAGGCTTCCACATTGGACCAAGACAGAGGTGAACACAATGGCGCAGTTAACCGCGCAAGATGTTGTTGAGAAACGTTTCCAGTCCGTTAAGTTCCGTGAGGGCTACGACCAGATTGAGGTCGACGAGTTCTTGGATGAGGTCGTGGCAACCATCCACGCCCTGACCGTTGAGAACAGTGAGCTTCGCGCGCAGCTGGAGGAATGTAACAAGAGGGTCGCAGACGGTGCGCAGGTGGTTGAAGAAGTGCCCGCCGCAGTCGCTGAGGTTGAAGTTGAGGAAGAGGTTGTGGAGCCCGCTCCTCAGCCCACTCCCGCTCCTGTAGCGGCGGAGGCTGACCCGGAGGCCGCCACTTCCATGCTCGCATTGGCCCAGAAGCTCCACGACGAGTATGTGGCTGATGGCCGCGCAGAGGGTGAGCGCCTCGTCAAGGACGCGAAGGAAGAGGGCCTCGCAATCGTTCAGGCAGCTGAGAAGGAACGCTCCGACGTTCTCACGAAGCTGAAGGGCGAACAGTCATCGCTGGAGGAGTCGATCAACAGCCTCCGCGCGTTCGAGTCCGACTACCGCACTTCCATCTCCGAGCACTTGGAGAGGCTGCTGAAGGAAGTCAAGGCCAACTCAGAGGACTGACGTTACTGGGGCCCTAGCCCTAGTTCACCGCCTGGTCCGAAGCACTACCCCGCCCTCCAGTTGGTTAGGGCGGGGTAAAGTGTGCCCGAAAGGGAGAAACACCAAGTGTTTTTGGGTCTCTGAGGAGGAAAATGAGCAGCAAACGGGCAGTGTCCCCCCACTGGTGGGTTGTAGCGGTCGTCGCGGCGGTTGCCTTAGTGGCCGACTTGGCGTCGAAGAAGTGGGCGCTGTCAGCCTTAGCGGATGGGGCCACCTACCCTCTGGGCACGCGCTTCCTCACACTGCACTTGGTTCACAACCCGGGCGCGGCCTTCTCCCTAGGGTCCGAATTCACCTGGGTGTTCACCGTCCTATCTGTGGGGATCATCGCAGCAGCCGCGTGGTATTCGCTGCGCGTCGAAAGCGTTTGGCTTGCCGTCCTCTTAGGACTGCTCATAGGTGGCGCCTTGGGCAACTTGTATGACAGGCTCACGCGCCCACCAGCCTTCGGGCAAGGTGAGGTAGTGGATTTCATCTCTTACGGGGACTTGTTTGTCGGCAATGTCGCCGACATTTGGATAGTTGGGGCCGCCGTAGGGGTGGTGCTGTGGGCGCTGTGGCCGTCTCAGGGGAGGAACCAGCCGGGTTCAGCGACCCAAGAAGAAACAGCGGACACGGACGTTGAGGTGGTCTAGGTGATGGATGATGTGGAAGTCGTCGTAGTCGACGATGATCTTGCGGGCGCGCGGGCGGACACGGCTTTAGCGGGGGCCCTCGGGCTGCCGCGCTCCATGGTCGCCCGCCTGATTTCACGAGGCCGGGTCACCATTGAGGGGAAAACGATCACTAAGTCCATGAAGGTGGCCCGCGGACAGAAGATCAGGGTCGAGTTGGAGCCCCCGGACATGGGGTTCGAAACTGCGGGTCCCCTAGAAATCTTGTATGAGGATGACGACATCGTGGTCGTCAACAAACCTGTTGGCATGGCCGCTCACACCAGCCCCGGTTGGGAGGGGCCAACGGTGTTGAAGAGCCTGACCGAACTTGGCGTCAAGGTTTCCGACCACGGCCCACCAGAGCGGAAGGGAATCGTGTCTCGGCTCGATGTGGGAACCAGTGGGGGAATGGTTGTTGCCAAGTCGAATCGGGCCTACTCCGCGTTGAAGCAAGCGTTCCGGGACCGAGACGTGTTCCGCAGGTACCACGCCTTAGTGGAGGGTCACCCTGACCCGATGGTGGGGACCATTGACGCGCCCATCGCCCGCCACCCATCCAAACAGTGGAAGATGGCGGTCGTTGAAGGCGGTAGAGAGGCGATCACCCACTACGAGGTGCTGGAGCTGATGCCCGGCGCTGCACTACTCGATGTTGAGTTGGAGACGGGGCGCACCCACCAGATCCGCGTTCACATGTCCGCCGCGAACCACCCCTGCTTGGGGGACGTGTTTTACGGGGCGGACCCCGTGCGGGGGGAGAAGCTTGGGCTCACCAGACAGTGGTTGCACGCCCGTCAGATTGGCTTCCGCCACCCAGGCACGGGCGAGATGATGACGTTCACTGCCCCCTACCCGAAAGACCTAGAGGACAGTCTGGAAGCGATGCGCGGGGGCCTGGGATTGTGGTGAACCCGCGCGGCGCCCGATTCTTTCAAGCCGCAACGCCTGAAGAGTTGCACGGCGCTGTCACCGTTCGCTACGAGGTGTTCGTCCTCGAACAAGAGGTGCCGGTGGTGCTTGAGGTCGACGCGAGAGACTTCTTACCCACCACCAAGCACGTAGTCGGCTACGCACCCAACGACCAGGGGGCGGAGACGCCTGTGGCCGCCGGTCGCCTACTGGAAACGCCAACTGAGTCTGGGCGCGCCTTTTGGATTGGGCGGGTCGCAGTGAGTGAAGACGTGCGCGGCACGGGTCTCGGTAAGAGGATCATGGGGCTGCTGGTCGACTTGGCTCGCTCCGAGCTGCACGAGGGCGAGAGTGCCCCCATCCTCCTCGACGCGCAAGTATCCGCCGCAGGTTTCTACTTGGCGCTCGGGTTTGAGCCAACGGGTGACCCGGTTTTCATTGAGGCGGGGATACCTCACCAGAGGATGACGCTCACCATCACTTCAGCGCCCTGACTGGGAGCGCGGCGCAAACGTCCTCGGGCGTCGTGCCCACTGTCGGGGGTGAGCGCTACACTTGGCGCCATGAGCGCCGCTTCCACAAATGGTTTCGTCCACCTGCACAACCACTCTGAGTATTCGATGCTTGATGGGGCCGCCCGCGTCAAATCGATGGTTGAGGAGGCTGTTCGGCTCGGGCAACCCGCGATCGGCTTGACCGACCACGGGTACATGTTCGGTGCCTACGAGTTTTATAAGGAAGCGAACTTGGCGGGCGTCAAACCTGTGATCGGTTTGGAAGCGTACGCGACCCCAGGTACTTCCCGGTTCGACAAGACGCGGGTCACGTGGGGGGAGTCGTGGCAGGCGGAAGACGACGTTTCCGCCCGCGGCGCTTACACTCACCTCACCCTGATCGCTCACAACACGACCGGCATGCACAACCTGTTCCGGATGGCGACTTCAGCGTCCCTCGATGGGCAGATGGGCAAGTGGCCGCGCGTCGACAGGCAGCTGTTGGAGCGCTACCACGATGGGGTGATGGTGTTCACGGGCTGCCCGTCAAGTGCCGTTCAGACCCGCTTGCGCCTCGGACAGTGGGACGAGGCCGTGGAAGAAGCATCATTCTTGAGGGACACGTTCGGTGCTGAGAACTTCTACGTGGAGCTCATGGACCACGGAACCAAGATTGAGGAGAAAACCGCGGAGCTCCTACCCAAGCTCGCTAAACACTTAGGTTCGCCGATGGTGGTGACCAACGACTCCCACTACGTGCGCCGTGAGGACGCTGAGGTTCAAGACGCGATCCTAGCGATCAACTCGGGTGCCCGTTTGGATGAGCCACCAAAATGGCAGGGCGGCACCAGGTTCTCCTTCGAGGGGCACGGCTACTACATACGTTCCACCGAAGACATGCGCAGGGAATGGGCTCACTTACCCCAGGCACTGGACGCGACCTTGGACATTGCTGCCCGCACCGACGTTCACTTCCGCACCGTGGGGGAGGGCGCCAACTACATGCCTCGATTCCCTACCCCCGAAGGTGAGAATGAAACGTCTTGGTTCATCAAGGAAGTTTCGCGGGGACTGCGGAGGCGTTTCGGCGAGGACGTGCCCTCAGCCGTGATTGAGCGCTCCAAGTATGAGGAGGAAGTGATCCTCAAGATGGGGTTCCCCGGCTACTTCCTAGTGGTCGCCGACTTCATCGATTGGGCGAAGAAGCAGGGAATCCGGGTCGGGCCGGGCCGGGGTTCGGGTGCGGGGTCGATGGTTGCTTACGCCCTCGGTATCACCGAGTTGGACCCTATGAAGCACGGGCTGCTGTTTGAGAGGTTCTTGAACCCGGAGAGGGTCTCGATGCCCGACTTCGACGTCGACTTTGATGAGCGTCGGCGTGACGAGGTCATCGACTATGTGAAAGCGAAGTATGGGGATGACCGTGTTGCTCAGGTCGTCACCTACGGGAAGATCAAGGCTAGGCAGGCCCTGAAAGACTCTTCACGCATCATGGGTCGCGACTTCAAGACGGGGGATGAACTAACTAAGGCGCTGCCCGCTGACATCATGGGCAAGCCCATCCAGTTGTCCAGGGTGTTCGATGAGGATTACGCGCGCTACGCGGAGGCGAAAGAGTTCCGGAAACTCTATGAGGAGCGGACGGACCTTCAAGACATCGTCACTCTCGCCGCGCGCCTAGAAGGCCTGACTAGGCAGTGGGGGGTCCATGCTTGCGCTGTCATCATGTCCAGTGAGGTGCTGACAGACGTCATCCCCTTGATGCTACGCACTCAGGACGGCGCGATCATCACCCAGTTTGACTACCCGGCTTGTGAAGAGTTGGGGCTGTTGAAGATGGACTTCTTAGGTTTACGGAACCTCACCGTCATATCGGATGCCCTCATCAACATTGAGCGGACCGGCAAAGAGGTTCCAGACATTAATCAGGTGCCTCTCGACGACCCAGAAACCTACAAGTTGCTCAGTGCCGGGAACACTCTCGGTGTCTTCCAGTTAGAGGGCGCGGGCATGCGGGAGCTTCTTCGTCTCATGCGCCCCGACAACTTTGAGGACATTTCTGCGGTTAGCGCCCTCTACCGGCCTGGCCCCATGGGCGCGGGATCGCACACTAACTACGCGCTACGCAAGAATGGTCGCCAAGAGGTCGTCCCGATTCACCCGGAGTTGAAAGATTCCCTAGCCGACATCTTGGAACCAACCCAAGGCCTGATTGTCTACCAAGAGCAGGTCATGCAGATCGCGCAGCGGGTCGCCGGGCACTCGTTGGGACAGGCAGACATTCTGCGTCGCGCCATGGGTAAGAAAGATAAGGCGACCCTAGACCGAGAGTTTGAGCCTTTCCGTGACGGCATGCTCAAGAACGGGTACTCCTTAGGGGCCGTCAACGACTTGTGGGACATCCTTGTCCCCTTCGCGAACTATGCGTTCAACAAGTCCCACTCCGCCGCTTACGGCCTAGTGTCCTATTGGACCGCTTACCTGAAAACCCACTACCCAGCCGAATATATGGCGGCCCTGCTCACTTCCACTGCGGCCGACAAAGACAAGAGGGCCCTTTACCTGGGTGAATGCCGCCGCATGAACATCACGGTGAGCCGCCCGGACGTGAACGTTTCGTTCGGGTCGTTCACCGCTGACGGGGACACCGTCCGGTTCGGGCTCTCCTCAGTGCGGAACGTGGGGGTGGCCGTGGTGGATGGGATCGTGAAGGCGCGGGAAGAGAAGGGGCACTTTACGTCTTTCCAGGACTTCCTCAACAAGGTCCCGCAAGAGGTCTGCAACAAGAGGACCATCCAATCCCTCATTAAGGCGGGCGCTTTCGACGGTTTCGGGGACACGCGCAGAGCACTGCTCGCTGTCAGCGACGACGCTGTCGAGGCGGTGGTCGGGCTGAAACGCAATGAGTCCGCTGGACAGTTCGACCTGTTCGCCGCGATCGACGGCCAAGCGGACCTAATGTCCTCGTTCAGCGTGGAAGTGCCGAACATTCCGGAGTGGGACCGGAAAGAGAAGCTCAGCCACGAACGAGAAATGTTGGGCCTGTATGTTTCGGACCACCCACTGCGGGGCATGGAACGGTCCCTCATGCGTCACCAAAACCAGCAGATCAGTGAAATCAAAGAGAACCCGCGGCGGTTGGACAACAAGCGCGTGCAAATCGCGGGTCTCATCACGGACCTAGAGCAGAGGCTGAACCGGCAGGGGTTGCCGTGGGCGAAAGCAACGGTTGAGGACTTCTCCGGCGACATTGAAGTGTTCTTCTTCTCCCGCCAGTACGAGAGGATGCAGGAGTCTCTCCACCAAGACGGGATCGTCCAAATATCGGGCCGGGTCTCACTGCGTGACGACGTCCCCTCCATCACCGCTTCGGACGTGACAGAACTTGCCCTCCAAGATGGGGACGGACAACCGGTGGAGCTGCGGTTGACCCACACCCAATGTAAACCGGCGCTCCTGCGGGAGCTAAACGACGTCCTCGTAGAACACGTGGGTGAAGTGCCCGTGAGGGTGACCATCCAAGACAAGCTGAAACGCACCACCATCGAACTTGGGCCGGGCCGGGGCGTCAACGATTCCGGCAACTTCTATGCTGCGGTGAAAGGGCTTTTGGGCGCGCAATCAGTGGTTTGAGGCCCGTAGTAAACACACTCCAGGCTGGACGTTTTAACGGTCGGTGGGGTTGTGGATCTAGACTGTGGCCGTGAGAACCATTGACCTGCGTAATCAGGGGGACTTGGCGGCCGCCCCCATCACACTTCCCCGCCCCGAAATCGACATTGACGCCGCACTTGGAGCGGTTCGCCCCATCATGGCCCAAGTTAAAGCGGATGGGGCTCAAGCGCTCTACGCCTTAAGCGAGAAGTTCGACGGAGTGAAGCCCCCGTCCCTGAGGGTCCCCAAAAGCGCCATCGACAAGGCGGTTGAGGAACTCGACGAGGACGTTCGCTGCGCCCTACAGGTCGCCATCGGCAACGCAATGGAAGCTCACCGCGCCCAACTCCCCGTACCCAAAACGGTGGAGATCCTTCCGGGCGGCAAAATCATTCAGCGGTGGCGACCCATCGCCAGGGTCGGGCTTTACGTCCCCGGTGGCCTAGCCGTTTACCCGTCCTCTGTGGTGATGAACGCGGTCCCAGCACTGGTAGCGGGAGTCGACTCAATGGTCGTGGCCAGCCCCCCACAAAAAGGAAATGGGGGCCTACCGCACCCGACAGTCTTGGCGGCCTGCGGCCTACTTGGAGTCAAGGAAGTCATCGCAGTTGGGGGAGCCCAAGCCATCGCCGCAATGACCTACGGCTTCAGGGACACTGAGGCGGAGAAACCCTACTACTGCGCTCCCGTCGACAAGGTTACGGGGCCCGGCAACATTTATGTGGCGGCCGCCAAGAGGGTCGCGCAGGAAACCTGTGGGATCGACGCTGAAGCGGGTCCCAGCGAGATCGCAGTCCTCGCCGACGAAGACGCGGACCCACGCCTAGTCGCCAAGGACCTGATCAGTCAGGCGGAGCACGACCCCGCGGCTGCGGCAGTCCTAGTCACCGACTCACCCGCCTTAGCGGACGCAGTCAAGACGGAACTCGCCCGCCTCGCACCCAGAGCGAAACACGCCAAGCGAGTGACCCAGGCGCTGAACGGCCCCCAATCAGCCGTTGTATTAACGGATGACCTGGACGCCGCGATCGCGGTGGTGAACCGGTACGCGCCCGAACACTTGCAAATAATGACCAAACACGCATTAGGGGTGGCGGAGCGGATCACGGCTGCGGGAGCCATTTTCGTGGGCGAGTTCTCGCCCGTCCCACTCGGGGACTATGTGGCGGGATCAAACCACGTTCTCCCCACGGGTGGGACTGCGCGCTTCGCGTCCGGCCTGAACGTCATGGCCTTCCTCAAATCCACTCAAATAATCGACTACACGAAGGACGCCCTCGCACAAGTCACCCCAGCCCTAGTCGCACTAGCGAACGCGGAAGACCTCCCAGCGCACGGGGAATCCGCGCTAGCGCGATTCGAGGAGGACTTGGGGGGCGCGTGTGACCCGGCGGAAGATGATGGGACCGTCGCCGAGGGGCGGGAAGGTCAGGGGGGCGTTCGGCTCCCCGTTCGTAGTGAACTCCAAGATGTTGAGCCTTATGGGGCCCCTGTTTTAGATGTTCCTGTGAGGCTGAACGTGAACGAGAACCCGTTCGAACCAGCGGAGGAAGTAGTCGACTCCATTACAGAGGCCGTGCGGGATGTCGCTACGGGCCTGAACCGCTATTCCGATCGGGACGCTTGGGAACTGCGTGAACAGCTCTCCTCCTACCTCCAATATGAGGCGGGCGTCAACGTGAAGCCCTCCCAGATTTGGGCGGCGAACGGTTCAAACGAGATCATGCTGCAGCTGCTGCAGGCGTTTGGTGGCCCCGGCAGGCTAGCGATGGCCCAGTGGCCCACGTACTCCATGTACCCCGAGTACGCGCGGGACACGAACACTGAGTTCGTGCTAGTGGGGGAGAAAGGCGCTCAGAAAACCCGTAAGAAGCCGCCCCGGTTCAAACCGCACAAGCTGATCCGCGCGATGAAGGTGCACCGCCCCTCCGTTGTGTTTCTTGCTTCCCCCAACAACCCGACGGGCAGCCCCGTCCCCTTGGCGGACATTGAAGAGATCTTGAAGGTCGCGAAGACAACTGGGCCTAACGGTGCAAACGGTGGGCCTTCCTCGACCGCGTCGATAGTGATCGTGGATGAGGCGTACGCGGAGTTCAGGGACCCGGGGGTGCGTTCCGCCCTTGAACTTGTGGATCGTTACCCGAACCTAGTGGTGACGCGAACTATGTCCAAGGCGTTTG
>CAYFUO010000003.1:0-35729 GCA_964346255.1 uncultured Actinomyces sp.
AAGACGGCCTCGGCTTCGCTATCCGCGAGGGTGGCCGCACCGTTGGTTCCGGTCGCGTGACTGAGATCATCGAGTAGGTCTTGAAGTAACCTTTCTCTTGTTGGAGGGGGTCAGCCCAGTAGGGTTGGCCCCCTCCTCAGCTTTTGTGTGTCGCGCCATCCGTGCTTCGTCACCCGCTCGTCGTTTGGTGTGTGGGCGGGTCTTGGCTTGTTTGGGCTGGCTAGGTTAGGGCTCTAGGGGGTCCAAGTGTGTTACAAGGCGCCCAAGCTTGGTGTGCTCCCCGCGGGAGCCACCGCATGTGAAGTCCGGCTGGGACCTGAAAGCAGGGAGTAACGATTGCGGACACTCAATCACGTTCTAGGGTGGGAGTTCGGCCGGGCGGGGGCACAGCAGGCGTAGTGTGGTTTGATATTGGCTGCTTGTCTGCGCCCGCGTCTCCTCCATAGTCAAGTTCTGGGGGGGCGCAGAGTGAGCTTTTTGGGCGGGCGAACCAAATGGACGGAGGGGGAATGAAGGAGGTAGGGGTGGGGGACGGCTCACTCGTCGAGCCCCCGCCAGAGGTTGTGCGCGCGCTCTCGGCGACTCTAGACCGCTCGGAGGAGTCGACCTCTAGGGCAGCGCGACCCGTGATCCCCACACGCGAAAACCTTCGTCCCCTAACTGTGATCCGGGCGCCGATGGGGTGGGGGAAGACCGCGCTTCTTGACGCTTGGATCGCCAACTTGCCGGGCGAATGCCCTCGGCTTTTGGTGGACGTGGAAACGGCCGACTGGTTGGATAACCTGCGCTCTTGGTCGGAAAGTCTTACAGGGCCCGGGGTTGTGGTGATAGATGACTACGAGCGGGCTGCTTCCACCGCGAATGACTTCGCGCTGCTTCGGGCCGTCACGGCAAACCCGCATTTGAGTCTGGTGGTGGCGGGGCGTAGGTACAGCGTCCTCGACACCCCCGTTGTCACTTCGAGGGTAGACACCACTTTGATCACTCGCGCGGACTTAGCGCTGACTGACGACGAAGTGGCACAGATCGTGAGCGCAGCGGGGGTGCCCTCTTCGAAGCGTCTAGAAAAGACCCTGTCTAAGGCGGCGGGCTGGCGTTTGGTGGTAGAAGAACTAGTGGCCATCCACGCCGATGATCCCGATGGGACGGTAGTTGAGGTCTCACGGCTCAGCGTCTGCGCGGTTTTAGCGGACCCAGCTGCAAAGAAGGTGTTGCGCCTTGTCTCGCTCACCCGAGGTACTTCCACCCGAGTGCTGAGGCGAGCGTCCGGATTAGATGAGGGCAGATTAGAACGCGCCCTCGCCAACCTATTGGAGACTGGGCTCATCGGGGAGCGGAGTTACGGATCCCGAATCTATTACGTTCCCCATGAGGTGCTAGAGAGTCTCCCCGCTTTCGACGACGCGAACGTGTTGAACGAGGACGAAGAACGCGTCTTAACATTGCACGCGGAAGAGCTGGCCCGCGTCGACCCGCTGTCGGCCCTGAGACTCTTGGTGGACCGGGGGATGCTTGACGCTGCCGGTTCTCTTGGCCAGCGATACTCCTTAAAGTTGGCTAGCAGGCCCGCCGAGGTCGCGGAGGTTTTCGCGGAAGTTGGTGACAGGGGAGTCACGAAGACCCCTTCCCTGGCTAGCCTGCGCCTATTTCTAGGCTTCGCGAACGCGCAAACCCCCACCCCCACGTTGCGCACTTGGGGCCGAGGTCTGCGGAGCTTTGCGTCTGATACCCCGCCAGATGGAGCTCCCACTACCGTTGGCGACTCGGCTTTGAGGTTGGTGACGCAGCTCGCCGAAGGGTCTTGGCGTGCTGTCTCGGACACGGCGGTGAAGCTGGAGGGGGTGTTGGCTGAGCGTAGCCACGCTGCTAGGTGGGGTGAACGGACGACCACGCCCCTCCTCTATTCGTTAGTTGCGGTGGCCGGCTTACTGAGCGGCGACTTGGCGTTGGCGGAGCGCGCTGCGAAGCAAAGCCTGAATGTCGCGAAGATTGAAAACAGCCCAGAGGCTCAAGCGGAAGCTCACTACATTTTGGCGCTGATCGCGAGCATGCAGGGGAAAGTCGAGCAGACCACATTTCGTTTGGAGGCTGCCGGAGGCTTGCGGGAGAACTCAACTCTTTGGTTGAGTGACGCGAGTCGCGTGAATGCGGTCGTTGCAGAGGCGACTGTCTTGCTCGCTCATGGAGACTTGAATGAAGCCAAAGAAAAGCTCGTGACGCTCGAACCCGTAGTCGCTCGCACAGCGGGTTTCGAAGCCTACGTCAGGCTGGGGACGTGGCTCATGCGTCTGACAGAGGGTAACAAGAGTGCGTTCGAATGGCTGCGACGTCGGCTCACCGAGATTTCCACTGCTTGGCCGAATCCGGCAATCCAATCTAACCTGACAGCGGCGGCAGCGAATCTGCTCATTTACGAGGGTGAGCTGCGCTCAGCGGAAGAGCTTCTGCGTGCTTCCCCGCAGGCAACCGAGCAGGTTTTGTTGTCACAGGTTCGCCTTCTTTTCGCGCGTGGCAAAGCCAACCGCGTGCAGCCGCTACTGCTCAAGCTCGATTTTCCGGATGCGGATCCGGTGGCCGTGTCGATGGCTGCCCTGATGCGCGCCGTAGCGCAGGCTGAAACTGGGGACATGCCTGGGGCCTTATCAGCCTTAGAGGGCATGGAAGTTTCCTCGCAGGATTCGATGGTTGCCTTACTGCTGACGACCATCCCCTATGAACCCCTACGGCGACTGGCAGAAGCTTCCGCCGAAACCGGCAACGACAGGTGGTTACGGCTGGTCGAAGACTTGCCGGATGAGCATCGCTTCCGGACCCTTGAGCCGCTGAGCCGCTCAGAACGGGAAGTCTTAGAGCTGCTGGCTGAGGAAAAGTCCGTCCGGGAGGTCGCGTCGGCAAGAGGCGTGTCTGTGAACACCATAAAAGGGCAGACGCGTGTGATCTACCGGAAGCTACAGGTGTCGGACAGGGCTGGCGTGGTGAGGGTGGCTAGAGGGATGGGGCTCGTGTGATCCCGCGTCCCCGCCAACTGGCGATGGCCCGCCCGCGCTTGCTTGACCAGCTTAAGGGAGGAGCAGACAGGGTGGTTCTAGCCGCCCCCTCTGGGTTCGGCAAAACGACCCTATTGGCTCAGCTGGGAGAAGAGCTCACGAGCCAAGGTCTTAAGGTGGCTTGGGTGGATGCCACCGATTTGCATCACGGAAGGGACCTTGAGGTCGACGTGTTGTTGGTTGACAGCATCCGTCCAGGCGACTTTGCTCAGGTTTGCCGACACGTGGGTAAGTGGTGTGCGGCTCAAGAGGGCATTCGAGTGTTTGCGGCGACAGACGGTCTACGCTCACGTGCACCGCAGGAATGGGTTCTAGTGGGGGAGCATGACCTCCGGTTCACCGAGGATGAAACGGCTCGGCTAGCGCGGGCACTGGGTGCACCCGCCGACTCCGACTACGTTGCCCGGTTGCTGGAAGAGACGGGCGGCTGGCCGCTCGCAGTGCGGACACGGATCCTAGGCGAAGGAGAAATGGAAGTCGCCCGCGGGCTTTACCAGTCTATTCCTCCTGGCCCCAAACGAGCCATGGCCGGACTGTTGGCCCACATGGACTGGGTGAGGCCCGTCCTCTTGCCGCTGTCGATGCGCGTTTCCCAGTCGGAGGCAACGCAAAGGCTCGACACCTTGGTCGACTTGGCCGTGGCAGTGGTGGAAGAAGATCAGGAGGGGCCTACGTACCGCCTGCGCGGGTCTCTGAAACCGTTCTTCCGGACCTTGGCCTACGTGCCTCCGTCCACTCTTAGAGATGTGCGTCGGATGCAGGCCCTGTTCGAAGGCGGTAAGCGCCCCCTGCACTCCTTGGAGAGACTCTTAGACGTAGGTGACCTGTCTTCAGCAGAGATCTTGGCCGGACGACACTTTGAGGACCTGACAGACCACGGGCTGGACACGTTGACCGCGCTGCGGGGGAAGTCGTTGAAGGAACTTGAAGAGTTCCCGCTGCTCTCCATGCTGCGTTTGGTGTTGGAACGCGCCCAAGAAGAAATGCCCGTCGCCACGGTCGAAGGGTTCGCGAGGGACCTGCAGGCGCGACTGTTGGATGACCGGACGGAGCATGATCCGACTCACCAGGCAGCGCTGTTGGCCACCCAGATCGCCGTGGACCGCATGCTGGGGTTGTGGGACTCAGCTTTGGTTCTCAGCCGCCGAGCGATGGACATGTTTGACGACCCGCATGGGAGAACTGATGAAGAGCGCGGTGAGCTGCCTCCGGCGCTCTACAGCGCCATCAGCCTGACGGGCATTCTGAGCGCCGACTATGGTCTCGCCCAGGAGGCGGCTGGCCGCGGGTTTTGGCTTGCCTCCGCCCAAGACAACCGGCTAGAGAAGGTTCAGGCGCTGGCGCTGTCAGCGCTTTCCTCCGCCCTGCTGGGCAATGTGGAGGAAGCCACTTCGTACTTGGAACGTCTCGACCGTCTCGGTGGCCACGAAGACCTCGAACCATACGAGTTTGGCTGGGTGAACGAGTCTCTGGCTAGGGCTCTCGTGGCGTTCCACAAGGGGGACCCGGAGGAGGGCGAAAGGGCCTTAGAGCGCGTCATCCCCCTGATGCACCGGATGGAGCAGTGGCCGGTGGTGGCCGTGGTTGAGGGCGCTCTTGCCCGCCTGACTCGAGGGCCCCACGTTTCGTACCGACTGCTCACGCTCAGGCTTGACCAGCAGTCAAAGAACCGTGAGACACCCCCGGCTTGGGAGTCTCAGCTCCGAACTCAACTGGCGACGCACGCGGTTTTCTTGGGCCGATACGACGAGGCTCAAGAGCTCCTAGACCTGCTGGCCACCGACCCAGATTTGGGGGAGGGCGGGATGCTCAGCCTCGCATTCGCCCAAGTCCGACTGGATCTATATCGGGGTGAGTATCAGAGGGTCCTAGAGCGCTTGGAGACTTTAGAGTACTGGGGGTCCCGGCCTCGCCGACGAACAGAGCTCGCGCTTCTAGAGGCCTTGGCCCGCTACCGTTTAGGCGACCCGAGTTTGGTCGCTCCCGCGCTGGACCAGCTTCCCGTTGGTGAAGACCTGCCTTCCATACTGTCCCGTTTTCCCCACGAGCTCCTTTCGGAGGCGGTGGAGGCGGCGGGCGCGGAGACGCTAGCAAGGAAGCTAGCGGAGGTCCCCGAACACTTGCGTTCCTATCAGCACGTACCTCTCTCGGAGGCGGAGATTCGTGTGCTGCAGAAGCTCGCTAAAGGACTGACAACGGTGGAGGCCGCTGATCATCTTTATATTTCCGTGAACACTGTGAAGGCGCACCGCCGATCCATCTACAAGAAGTTGTCGGCGGGGAGCTGGACCGAAGCGGCAGCTGCCGCGCGCAAGCGAGGGCTACTTGGCTAGCCCACTCATGGGCATCACCTGTTGTGGGGAAGAACCTCCGCCATTTTGGGGGTGAATCCGCCATCGGGTTGTCGGCGCTCCTAGCGTTTCATGACCGCATGTGATTACGGACCACTCGTCTGCTTAGACCGGTGCTCGCGCGTGCCCTCGTCGCTTGACGGGTTCGTCCACTGCGTCCTTCAGTTGAGGGCGTCCGCTGTAGCTGCGTGGAGCGCAGCCGGTTTGTTGCGACCCTCTTGAGGCCGCAGGCCTGGTCTGGGAAGCGTTCTTAGCCGCGACGCGATCCACGAAGCCGAACACAGAACACAACTGAATTGGGACTTAGGTCCCGGGTGTATTAGGGGGCGGTTAATCCTCTGGAAGCTAGGTGGCGGACCGGCGCCCTGCCAAAGTTTGCAGTGTCCACAGGGTTCGTGGGCGCGTGTTTTGGAGAAGAGGTCCGCCGGTGTGGAATCGTTTTGAGCAGTTCACTGCGAGAAGTAAGAACGGAAGAGGTTCGCGAGTTGCGCTCGCATCCGTGTTTGCGGCGCTGCTAGGTTCTTCCCTTCTTGGTGTCGCTCAGGCTACCGAAGTGGATCCGGAGCCTGCGCTTGAGCTCACGCAACTTGAAGTTGTGGACCCTGAAGAGGAACTGCAGGACCCGGAGGGAGTCGTAGGGTACCCGGCGCAGTCCACAGGTCCCGACGACTCAGCACCCGCAGATCCGGCTGAAGAAACGGTGAAGACACCGAGCAAAGCTAAGGCCACGCGCATTCCCTCCAGCGCCAAAGGCGGGGGAGCATCTCTGCTGGCTTTCGATCCAGACGAGCACAAGCCCTACATTGCTTGGAGTGTGGTGCCCGCCCCGGGGACGACGTTGCCCACCGACTTGTCTTTCATCGTTGAGGGGCCCCGGACCAGCGCTAATAACTGGACTCGGGCAGCGACCATTGAAGACTGCCAAATCGACCTGGAGGAGACTCCCGAGGCTACATGCACTGGCCTCGACCTAGACCCCAGGCCCGGCTATTTCTTGGTTCACCAGCTGGTCGCCGATCAGAGCAACACGGTGATCAACAGCGGGTGCAGCACGTCTTACGGATGCCGCTACCGGGTGAAGCCCAGTGGGAACCCGGAGGGATTCGTGTGGACGGTGGCAAGCACTGGCTGGAAAGAGATTCCGCAGCGGAACAGCAGCAACCAGAACCAAGCTCCCAACAACGCTTGGGGGCAGGGAGTGAATCCCACAACCGCGGGGACCTACAACTTCGGCGCCTTCGAGCTGCGGGAATCGAGCAAGGAGTTTGTTCCATCCTGTGCCCCCGGGCACGTCTACTCCGTCACCTCGGCAGGTCAGCTTCAGTACTGGCACGAGCACGGTGGGGTCTCAGAAGTTGAGGCAGTCGGCAGACAGCCGAACCAGCAGACCACTCAGAATGGGTACCCAGCGGGTTCGAACTTCAGCGTTACCCATGTCAACGCCTTAGGCATAGGGCAGGGGGGCGGCCCGGTGGTTGCACTGGACCGGACTGGCTCCGGCTACGACACCGCCACGATCATGGAGTTCAACACGCAGACTGGGACGTGGGTTAAGCCGAGGGTTAATGGCCAGTACCTCACTCAGACAACGGGCGTAGCGCTGATTGCTGGCGCGGTCTGCCAGTACTGCGGGGACTACTTCTTTGGCGGTTTCAAGAACAGCGGCCAGCAGTTCGAGCTGTGGCGCTACGACTATGACGGGTCAAGCTCGCCGAACGGTCAGCCAACGATCCGGCCAGTGGGGACGATCTCGACGCCAACAGGGGGACTTGGCGCGGGGACGGGACAGAACGCTGCGACGTGGAACGGCGACGTCGCCTTCGACACTGCGGGAAACCTCTACATCATCCGAGACAAGGACCGAACCGGGAAACCGAACCCGAACCTGTCCGTTTTCACGATCAAACAGTCTGACATTGAAGCTGCCGCCGCCAAAGGCCTCATAGGCACGACCATTCAGCCGACGTCTAGGGTCGACAGTTACGTCAACTTGGCCCAGATAAACGGTGCTGCCTTCGACGGGGACGGCTACTTATACGTGGGTAGCGGCACCAACCTTGACCGTTGGACCATGCCGATCAACTCAGGGGACACGGGCATCACGGTGTCCACGGCGCTCGGCACCAGCACCGACCTCGCATCATGCTCATCCCCTCCAACAATCACGCTGCAGAAGACTCTCCCCAAAGGGCGCGCGAGCGATGATCACCAGTTCGAACTGCACCTAAAACAGCAGGTGGGTCAAGGCGTGACTGGACTGGACGAGACCACGACAACCACTGGAGACAGTTCCGGCCTGCAGGTCGAACAGCTCGGCCCATTCGTGACAGCCGTTGGCGAGACCTTCGATATTTCAGAAGCTCTTGTCGGCGCCACGGGTGATGAGTGGCCGTACACCACGTTCTACCAATGCTTCGCGGGCGGCGTCCGGATGCCGGGCTACGGGCCCTCTGAAACCTTGGGTGACCGAAGCGGCTCTGTCACCATCCCGGAGGCGAACGCGGAGCAGTTCACGGGATCTGACGTGGTCTGCCAGTTCTCAAACAGCCCACTGTCCGCCAGCATCGTCCTACATAAGGACGTGCTCGCCGATGGCGGGGCTGGCCCAAGGATCCCGAAGCAGGGTTGGCAGATGACGGCGAACGCGACTTACACAGGGGCGGCCGGTGGCGGCGCAACCACCGACCCGGCGCAGGCAATCAGACCAACCGAAGCAAACGGCGACGCTAAGTGGGACATCATGTTTGACCCCGGCGAAGGGGAGAACCACACCGATGATTTGAGCGCCAGCGTCACCGTGTTGGAGGAAATGCAGAACGACTATTCGTTCGTGGAAGGAAAATGCACGCTCACGAAGGCTGATGAGACCAAGCAAGAGTTCCCCCTGAACACCGCGTCAGCAACGGAGGGTCTGACCGTTGATAATGTTCGGCCAGGCGACACTCTGGAGTGCGACTTCCTGAATGGCCAGGTGCCGACCCTCCAGCTTTGTAAGGACGTCGCGTCTGTTCCTGGAGGCTTACTGCCTGACGCGTCCCGGCTGGACTGGGTGCTTTCAGCGAAACCTGCAGGCGGCGGAACAGGTGGGTACGAGGACGCTTCCTGTAGTGAACACCGTCAAGTGCCCGCAGGTGACTACAAGTTGAGCGAAAGAGTGAGGCCCGCAGAGGACCCTGACAACCCGACAGAAGCGGAAAAGAAGCGGATCACCAACGCCAACGCTTACGAGCAAGTTGGGTGGGAGTGCTGGGCACTGCCGGTCGGTGAGGCAGACCCCGGGAATGTGAACGAGTCCCCCTGGGAGAAGCGCCACCTGACTGGCGACGATAAGGACATCGTCACCATTTACGGGGAGGGCAACGGTCACGACCCGGACGCGAAGGTCCATTGCGAAGTGAAGAACCAGGCGGCCGAACTGACCATCTTGAAAAAGGTGGAGGGCTACGCGGGGGTCCAACCGGGCGACTTCCACATCGATGCAGCGTCCACTACCCCCGAGCTAGACGTGCCACAGATGAGTGTCAGTGGCGTCAACCACATCCAGGTTTCTAACACGATTCTGGTGAAACCAGGTGAAAAATACGAGGTTTCAGAGACGAGTGACGTGCCGTTCCTGTTCAAAGCGTTCGAGCAGTACACGCCAAGCGAGGACCAGACGGGCGATCCTACGTGCCCGACGGTGCCCACGGAACACTCCCAAGCGGATGACGCGTGCTGGGTGGCGATGGACGAAGGTACCGAGTCTGTGTCGGTGGAGCAAGGCGAACGAGGAATCTACCGATTCGTGAACACGGCTCCGACTTCCCCAGATCTCCCGCTAACGGGCGGCCTGTCAGCTGCACACTTCCTGATCGGCGGGTTGATCGTTGCAGCGCTGGGCGCCGGGGGCGGCCTCGTGCACGTCAGAAAGCACTCTAAAAAAGCCCATTAGAAAAACCAAGAAGAAGCCGAGTTTTGAAGATTTCTTGTGTCGAGTGACCCAAGGACGAGAGGAAAGTAAGTAATGAAACACAGTAAGAGAACGTTCGGACGCAGGTTGCTCGCGGGCGTTAGTGCGGGAGCGTTAGGTCTGCTCGGCGCAGCCGGTGTGGCGGCGACAGCACTGGCGGACGACCCAGGAAACATTGACCCGGGGGCGGAAAGTTCGCTGACGATCCACAAATACCTAGGTCTGCACAGCGACGACTTCGGTCCGAACAACGGCACCGAGCTCAAGGACGACGACATTCCCAACCTGCCCGTGGCGAGCGGCGTCGAGTTCATTGTCAAACAAGTTGGTGTCGTCGACGATGAAGACAATTGCGTCGCGTTGGACGTGACGAAAACTGAGGATTGGCCACTGGTCGAAGGCGCTTACAACACGACACCCGCGACTTGGGGCACCGGCGAAGGGGAATACTGCTTCGTGCCCGGCTTTGGGACCAGCGGCAAAATGTCTGCGTCCACCAGCAACGGCGAGGTCACCTTCGACCTCGGTTTGGGTTTCTACTACGTGACCGAGGGGGCCGACTCTGGCAACAACAACATTGTGCAGAAGGCGGAGCCGTTCTTCGTGACGGTTCCCTACCCTTCGTACGCGGCGAACGGGACAGTTGAACACACTTGGACGTACAACGTTCACGTGTACCCCAAGAACCAGAAGGCCGATAAGCCCACAAAGACGATAAGCACCGACCCAAGCGCATTGACGATCGGCTCGACGGTCACGTGGACGATTACGGCGATCATCCCCAACACGGCTGATGACATCACCGAAGCGTCGATCTACGACCAGTTGGATTCTCGACTGAAGTACAAGTCCTCGACGGTGAAAGTGGATGGCACGGCGGTCGTGGCTGGTGACGTGACCCCTCCAACGGCCGACCAAGCGGGAGGCACGGTCAAGTGGACTTTTACGAATCCACAGGGGCTGGCCAAGATCAACGCCAACAAGGGCAAGACAATCACCGTTGAGTTCGTTACCGAAGTTGTCTCGGTTGGGGACGGCACGATCCAGAACGCTCCGGGCGACTTGGGAAATGGTTACGGTTCCAGCTTCAATGAAGTGCCAACGCCGGGTGAAAACACTCCAGGAACAGCCTGGGGACAGCTCTCCATCCTGAAGACGGACAAGGGCACTCCTGCCAAGAACCTGCAGGGCGCCAAGTTCCAGGTCTTCGAGCGCGTTTGGAACGAGGAGGATGAAGAATACGAGGCCTGCGCGGCCGACTGGGAGGACGCTGGAACCGCGGTCGCGACCGGCACCTCTGATGAGAACGGCGTCGTCCAATGGACGGGCGTGAACCCCACGAACCCGCTTGGTTTGTGGATCGCGAACTGGCAGGGCACTGAATCCGATCCGGCCCCGGCGCCAGCAGACTTGGCCAAAGACTACTGCGTTTACGAAACCGAAGCCCCCGCAGGCTACAACGCAGTGCAAGGCGCGAAAGTCGTGACCATCACGCCCGGCACCCTGGGCGAAAACGTCTTCTCTTGGACAGCGGTCAACACCCAAAAGGAAGGCCCGGGACTCCCCCTCACGGGCGCTAACGGGACACTCCTGCTGATCGTGGGTGGCATCGGGTTGGTGGCTGTCGCAGGCGGTGCACACTTGGTCACCAAACGGCGTCAAGGACAGGTCGCTTAGCGAGTTGTCGGTAGCCGGGCCGGATTGACGGCTCAATAGTCAGGTTGGCGGGGAGCGCTGCGTGTGTTCCCCGCCAACCCGCACGACTGAGGGGAGGTAGAACGTGAACAGTGGCGTCGCTTCGCACCAACTTGGCAGGGCGTCGGCAACGGTGCCTAAGTGGCGGCTGAACTGGGTTTCCGTGATAATCGCGGTTACCGCCGTGGCGGGGATGGGCGCATTCATGTACCCGTCGACGGCTGCTTGGTGGTCGCAGTACAACGAGTCCAAGGCCGTCCTCGCCTACACGGACGAGGCTGAAGCGGATTCACCCCCCGGAAATGCAGTGCAACTTCAGCGGGCCCGCGACTACAACCGCAGCCTATCTACCGGAAGCATTGTGGTTGGCGCCGACTCCAACAAGCCGGTCCTCTTGGGGGAGCAAGACAGTGCGGACGGATACTGGAAACTACTGCCGAGCAACACCGATGTGATGGCGCGGTTGAGGATTCCCAGCATTGATCTTGACCTGCCGATCTACCACGGCACTTCCGATGAGGTGCTTGAAAAGGGGGTCGGTCACCTGCAAGGCACTTCGCTTCCAGTGGGCGGGGAGAACACGCACAGCGTGCTAACGGCTCACACTGGCCTGTCGAAGGCAACACTGTTCAACAACTTGAACAAGGTGAAGATCGGGGACACGTTCACCATCACGGTGCTGGGGGAAACCCTCACCTACAGGGCAATCGAATTGCAAACCATCCTGCCAGAGAACACTGGCTCCCTGATCATCCAAAAGGATAAAGACCTAGTCACCTTGGTGACCTGCACGCCCCTAGGGATCAACACCCACCGGTATTTGGTGACAGGGGAACGCGTTTCGCCCACGCCCCTTAGCGACGTTGAGGCAGGACAAGAAATACCGCAGGTGCCGAGGTTTCCTTGGTGGGCGGTGATCATTCCCTCCGGGTTAGCCCTAGCTGGAGTCTACGTTTGGCAAATGGGGCGGCAACCACAAACGTGGACCCAATTGACAGGCGGCGATTGAAGGGCGAATCCTATGCTTATCCATAGAAACAGCGTTTGCTTTTCTTCTTGACGCCCTCGCTGCCAAACATGGGGACTAGACTAGACCCTCCGGAGAGTGCTTCGCCAAGAGCACAGCTCACTGAAACGCCCGCCGCGACACCTAGCCGACACAAGCAGCGGCGCGCCAAAGGTGTGGATCGGGGTTGACGGAGTTTTCCGTTGGGGAGGACAACGTGTCGGGGGAGGATGTTGAGCTGCTCAGGTGGCAGCTGATTGGAGAGATTGGGGCGCCGGGTGCCGGTGGGGCTCCACTCACGGTCCTCGCCGCCCCGGTCGGGCACGGGAAAACAACTCTGCTGCGTCAGTGGAGGGCCAACCTAGATCCGTCCATTCCAGTGGAGTGGGCCGATGGGGCCGACCTGTCGTCTACTCAGTGCGAGGAGCTGATCCTCAACTGGGAAACCGGCCTGGCGAAGCCGTCGGTGATGGTGATAGACAACTTTGAGGCTATTTCCACTGCGGAGCTGGACGCGATGATTCTTCGCACCGCAGAGGCGAACCAGCACGCCCACTTTGTCGTGGCGGGACGCCGATTCTCATTCCTAGACACTCCCTTAGCCACGAACCGTGTGGACAGCAAGGTCATACGAAGGGGAGATCTAGTCTTTTCGTCAGCGGAGACGAAGGAGCTGCTTGCGAACTGGAGTGTGCCGCTCACCGAAGCCGTCTCGGGTCTGGTGCACGCTGCTGGTGGTTGGCCCGCAGCGTTGGCCGCTGTCTTGAAATCTGCATCGCGAGAGCCTCCTGAGGAGGCGCGCAAATTCCTTGGTGAAAGCGTCCAGGGGCTGTTAGACGTTGAGGGCAACAGGCTCATCTTGCTGGTGCTCAGTTTGACTGGAGGCACGACGCGTCGCGCCCTCCAGGAAGCCACCGGCTCCTCTCCGGGCGCCCTAGACGATACGCTTCACAGGCTAAAAGAGATGGGCCTCGTGCAAGTCGAGTGGCGTGGCCCATCAAGGTTTTACGTCTTGCACCCAATGCTGATGGCCTCTAGGAGAGTCCGTAGGCAGGCTGCGTTGACCGCGGAGGAGAGGGCAGCGGCGCTGCAGGCCCACTCCCAAGAAGTCGCTGCCCTAGACGTGGTTGAAGGACTCCGCCTGCTCCTAGCGAACGGCATGTTCGCGGAGGCGGAAGAGCTTGTGGACGCACACTTCTTACGGCTGTATGTGCAACCTGAGAGGATCTATCCGCTGCTCGTGTCTCTTCCCGACGATGAGGTGACGAAAATGCCCATGACCGCGGGCATGCGTCTCATTCTGGGGCAGGGGGTACCCGAGGTGCCCGTTGCCGAGATTGCGAAGTGGGCGGCCCAGACGAGGGACGCCGTGGCAGCGACCCAGCCGGCGGACGCGCAGGAAATGGACGCAACCTACCTCACCTTGCTTGTCGGGTCCAACAGAATCCTAGGTGACTGGGCCGAAACAGAGAGATTAATGCAGGCCTTGGAGAGCAGGCTTGCCAGCCATCACAGTCGCAACAGTTGGGAGAAGTGGTCGACGCTGCCCCTCTCCTACGCAGTCCTCGCGCTAACCGGCCTGCTCTTGGGAGAATTTGATGTGGCGGAGCGGGCGACGCGGCTCGCGGTGAACCTCGCTGCATCCGAAAAGAACCCCGCCGAGCAGGTCCGCACCAACAACCTTCACGCACTAGCCTTGGCTCTTCGTGGGCAAATGTTTGAAGCCCAGGGGCACCTGGACATTTCCAAGGAAATCACTGAAGCGACTGGTGCCGATGCGTCCGAAGTGAACCGCTCTAACGCCGCTTTGGCTCAGGCTGCAATCCATTTGGCGGGCGGCAGGTTGGACGCTGGGCTGGAGGCGTTGAGCCGTGCTGAGCCGCTGCTAAACCACATGGAAGCTTGGGTTGAGTTCGTGACAGTGGAGTCGTGGCTGCTGCGATTCAAGCGAGGCAACGCGGCAGCCCTAGAACAGTTGCAGCGCCGCGTCGGACAGCGCGAGAAGCCTCTGCTCTCGCCGCGTGGCCTCGCGCGTCTCGCCGCAGCAACTGCGGACTTGAGCATTCAGGGCGGGAACTTGTCGCAGGCGGAAAAGTTCCTTTTCAGAGGAGTGCTACAAACGGATGAGGTCGTCCTTGCTAGGTCCCGGCTGGCTTTCGCGAAGGGCGACCCAGCACGCGCTTACGAGCTCGCCTCCAGTGTGGTTCGCTCCCCATTCGGAGCGAACAGAAGCGTGGTGGCGGGGCTACTGGCTGCGGCGGCCCTGTTTGATACGGGCGACGAAGCCGCGGCTCTCACCGAACTGTCTCACCTAGATTTGTGGGGGGATCAGGCTCTCTTTTCTCCTATTATTCTCGCGTTGGTCCCCTATAATCCCCTCGAAGGGCTTGCCAAGGCGGCGTCTGATGCGGGGCATAGTGAGCTCTTAGAGGCCGTGAAGCAGATGCCACGCTCTCATCGGTTTGAAGCAGCGGAGCCGTTGACGCCGGCCGAACACCGGACACTCCGCGCTGTTGCGGACGGTCGAACAAACCAGGAGGCTGCAGCCAGCCTCGAGATCTCCGTCAACACGGTAAAAGCGCAGCTGCGTAGTGTTTACAGAAAGCTAGGGGTTTCCCGCCGCTCCGATTTGATTCAGGCTGCGACCATGAGGGGGCTCCTGTGACACCCAGGTTGAAATCCGCCCTTGTTGAGCGCCCTAGGTTGCTGGAGGCATTGGATGGGTCCTCAGGACTCACCTTCGTGAGTGCACCCAGCGGGTTCGGTAAGACGGTGCTGCTTGCCCAGTGGGCGCGGGAACTGGTGTTGAGGGGTGAATCGGTCCACTGGAGAAGAGGCGACGATGGGGACACACTTAGCACCACCGCTCTTGATGGGACCGTCATTATTGATGGGCTCTCCGCTGGAGACACTGAGAAAATCGCTGAGCAGCTGGCTGCGCGGCTAAGCGGCGCGCCGGGTGTTCGGGTGGTCGTCGCCACGCGTGACTATGTGCGTGCAGGTCTTCAGGGATCCCAGGTGCTCACTGAAACAGACCTGGCTTTCACCGCTGCGGAAGCGGAAAACCTAGCCTGCGTCATGGACGTTGATCCGGCGGTAGGGAAAACGGCGTGGGACGGGATGGAGGCTTGGCCATTGGGCGTTGCGTCTGCGCTGGAACCCGCTCAGATGGGTGAGTTCGCCAGGGGCGTTTACAACTCCCTCCCTCGGGGGACACCAAGAAGGATGCTGACGGCGCTCGCTGGGATCTCGAAGGTGAGACCTAGTTTGATGCCCGAAACCCTGGGGCTCCCAGAATCTGAGGTGCGCCAAGCGAAGGAGACCCTCGTAGAGTTAGGGTACGCCGCGGAGGGCACTGACTGCACGGGTGAGTTTCTTTGGGTGCGGCCGGCACTCCGGGACTACCTGTGGGAGCTTGGGGGAGCGGACAGAAGCGACTGCACCATCATGCGGCGCGCGCAGGCTCTAGCGGAGGTGGACTGTGCTCCCGCGGAATCGATGTCTGAGCTCATGGACCTTGGGGAACTGGGCGCCGCGCAAAAGGTCGCCTTGGAGCATCTCGGAGCGGTGTTGGAAAAGAGGCAACATTCGCTGGCATCCTTGCGCAGTGTCCCCCTTGAGCGCCTCGAAAAATACCCATCACTCTTGCTCAGCCGCCTCATCTTGGAGCGGCCTGACGGGACCATCCCAATTTCGGCAGTGGAGACCACGGCGCGAGAGCTACACGCATCCCTCGTACGTGAACGATCTCAGTTGGACGTAGCCACTTATTCTCGCCGGCTGGCCATGCAAATCGCTGCGGAGCGCATGATGGGCATGTGGGACTCCGCCCTCGAGCTCTCCTATGAGCTGCTGGATGTGACTTCACAACCCAAGTGGCTCGAAGCAGCGAGCGACCGGAAGGAGGCGCCCATCGTCTTCGCGGTTCCAGCCTTGGCGGGGATCCTGGCAGGTGACTCGGACCTAGCGGCGGAAGCCTCAGACGCAGGCAACAAGTTGGCCTCCGCGCAGGGGAACGCCCTCGAACAGGTGCATGCACTGTCACTGGGTGCACTCAACCTTGCTTTGCAAGGAGACGTTCGCGGAGCATCCGACAAACTCGAGCGAGCAACCGAGGTGAGCAACACCGTCCAACTGGACCCGCCGGAGTTCAGCTGGGTTGACGGTGCTCTAGCCGAGGTCCTAGTCGCGTCTTTTCGTGGAGACGGGGTCAGCGCAAAGCGGCGGCTCGGCGACCTCACCCCACTGATGGAAAGGATGGAGCAGTGGCCGGTCGTGACATTCGCAGAAAGCTCCGTGACTCGGATGCAGGACGGGGCGGCCGAAGCGCTGGGGCTGATCGAACATCGGCTGGACAGTCGGCCTGCGGGTCTCGCGGTGTCCCCAACTTGGAGGGCAACCCTAAAATGCCGACGCGCAGACTTAGCAACGTGGGCAGGCAGGTATGAAGAGGCCCAACAGATCTTAGATGGAGCAGGCGCGGGAGAGAGCCGGGAGATCCAGGGGCCTCGCAGTGTCTTGTCGCGCGCGAGACTTGAGCTCTACCGGGGGCGGTACGCGAAGGCGGCCGGAGAGGTGTCGTCGGTGAACATGGGTGAGGTGGCGCCCTCGGTTCAACGCGAACTCCTGTTGGTCTCGGCTCTTGCCAACTTCAAGCTGGGAAATCTCAGCCGGTCGCGCGGCGCTCTTGACGCCGCCCTGATGGCGGAACCTGAGGGAAGCTTGGCGGACGCTGTGTCTGGTATGCCCCACACCCTCCTAGTGGAAGCAGCACAGACGTTTGAATTGGAGGGGCTAGGAAAAGTGCTGGAGTCCCTCCCTGAAACTCTTCGGACAGATCAGCACAGCCAGTTGTCAAAGACCGAGAAAGAAGTGCTCGTTGCCTTGGCTGAAGAGAAGACCATGGTGAAGACAGCCCAAGACCTTTTCATCTCAATCAACACCCTGAAAAGCCATAGTCGCAGCATCTACCAAAAGTTGGGTGTGGGATCGCGGGAGGAAGCGGTAGCGGCGGCACGAAGGTGGGGCCTGATCTAGCGCTGGGAAAGAGCGGTGTCGCCTGTCCGTCTTCCGTTTGCCGGATCCGCTCCCGTGCGTCTTTGGATTCGGATGAGTGAACGAGGGGGCTTCGGCTGCACTACACTTAGGCCCTGTCAGTTCGCTGTGATGACGGCAATGGAGCGCCTCCAGAAAGGACCCACACATGGGAAGGTTGCCTGGGACACCCCCAGCGATCCCGGGGTTCCACTTCATGGCGCCCCTCGGCACCGGCGGTTTCGCTGACGTTCACCTGTACGAGCAGAGCATGCCTCGCCGCAAAGTCGCGGTGAAAGTGTTGCATGGGGAAGCGGTCAGCAAAGAAACGTTAGCGACGTTCACCCGTGAAGCGGACGCCATGGCGGCCCTCTCTACTCACCCGTCCATCCTCACGATCTACCAGGCGAGCGTCTCCTCAGATGGTCGCCCCTACTTCGTCCTCGAATACTGTAAAGATTCGATGGGCGACAGGTACCGCAACGAATATTTGCCGGTCGACGAGGTCGTCGCGGTCGGCATCCGCATTGGCGCCGCCCTAGAAACCGTTCACAGGTCCGGAATGCTCCACCGAGACATTAAGCCCTCCAACGTGCTCATAAACGAGTACGGGAAACCACTGCTTTCTGATTTTGGAATCGTTGGGGGACACGGTGAGCAGGCGGGCGACAACATTGCGCTGTCGGTCCCCTGGTCTGCTCCCGAAGTGGTTTCGGGTGACTCAACCGGGTCCATCGCCACGGAAGTGTGGGGTTTAGGTGCCACCCTTTACGCGCTGCTCGCAGGCCGCAGCCCATTCGAAGGCCGGCAGGGAGAGTCGAACACGGAAGAAGCCGTCAAAAAACGGATCCGCAAAGCCAAATACACGCCGGTGGGGCGCGCGGATGTCCCCCAGGCACTGGAAGCGGTTCTAGCGAAGTCGATGGCGCCGAAACCGACCGACCGGTATCGCAGCGTGGAGCAGATGATGCAAGACCTGCGCGCCGTCGAGTCGGGGTTCGGTTGGCCCGCCACTGACTACCAGTTGGCGGGCGCCGGCGTCGTCTCTTTCGACGAGGGCGCCTCGGACCCCCAGCGCCTAGGCCTGCCAGTCAGGTCCTCTGTCCCCACTCAGTCGAACCGGCGCCGTGTTTCCCGCAACACCCAGTCCGCCTCAGTGCCGACCAGTGCGACCAGTCGAGCTTCGGAGGCTAGTGGGCTCACCCGGGGTCAAGTGTGGGGGATCGTTGCGGCAGCCGTGTCCGCGACAGCAGGTGTCGCAGTCGCCCTCATGATGTGGCTAGGTGGATAGTGGCTTCCAAAGAGATCAGAGACCCAGCCGCCACCCAAAGAAAACGTTACATAGGCTACGGCGCAGTATTTTTGACGCTCGCCCTAGTCTTGGCGGCGGTGATTTGGCCCGGGTATGATACTCGCACCACACCGCAAGATGACCCGGACCTGTGGGTGATCCGGGCGGGCAGCGCTGAACAGTACGGGCGGATCAACACGGAAGTGTTGGAACTTGAAACAGTGAAATCTGTTGGGAACCCGTCAACCGTCCTACAGACGGGGGACTCCACGCTGGTGTTCGTGGACGGAAACCGCAGGTTTTACGTGGTGGACCCGAAGACGCCCTCGGACTTGGACACGGACAGTGAAGAACTGGTTGCTTCCCCTGACGGGACTCGCCGCGCGCTGGTCGGTGGCGACCAGATCCTCTTTGTCACGGAGTCGGGGGCACTGTTCGCTGCGCCCGTGGAGAGCCCAGAGTCTTACATTCCTATCAACCCGGATGGGGACGTTGAAGTGGAGGAGGGGGAAACACCACCCGTCTACTTAGCGGACGCTGCAACGATCACCCCAGACGGAGTGGTGTTAGCGCTCCAGCAGGTTGGGCCGGACGAGTCCCGCCTCATCACCGCCGACAGCGCCACGGGGAAGACCCAAAGCGATGAGACCGTAGCGATCAGCGTGGGGGACAGTGCACAAATCGCCCAGGTTGACGGCAAGTGGGTGGTGTTGGACGCGGGAGAGGGGGCCGTGTGGGTTCAGGGCCGCTCCGAAGCGATCCGGATCGACGCGGAGGGCAACCCCCTGTTGCGCACCTCCGGCACCGGAGACATTTACGTTGCGGACTCCGCGGGACTACTGCTAATCGACCCGGAGGCTGGGAGGGCGGAGAGAACACTGACCGCTGCTCTTGGCAGTAAGGCAGCGCGCCCCACCCAGATTGGCGAGGACGTTTACGCCGCCTGGCTGGTGGAAGGGGACGCTGGGGGCACCCTGTGGTCTTCAGGGACCGAAGAAACAGAAACACTCAGTTACGGTGGCGAAACACTCTCTTCTGACGCCGACCCCCGTTTCGCAACCAATGGTGTGCGGGGGGCGCTCACCGACACTAAGACGGGGTGGGTGTGGACGGTGCCGGAAGGCACACTAGTTCCCTCTTCGCAACTGTGGAGTCAAGAAGACGAAATCGTGGAAGAGGTCATCACCGCCGAAGTTAAAGAGGTGACGGAACCGAAACCTCCCGTCGCGGAACCTGACGCTTTCGGGGTGCGGGCCGGCGCGGAAACAGTGCTGCCGGTCCTGCTGAACGACCACGACCCGAACGGGGATGTCCTTTCCATAGAGCCGTCCTCGGTCACTGAACTTGACCCCGCTTTCGGCGCCGTCTGGGTGACTAACGACTTCCAACAATTAGTGGTCAAAGTGGCGCCAACAGCGAAGGGGTCCGCGACCTTCACCTACAAGATCACTGATGGAACCACCCAAGACGGCCTAGTCTCCAACGCCGCGTCGGTGACACTCACCGTCATGGACGACAAGGTCCAAAACGCTCCCCAATGGTGTGGTGTGGAAGAGTGTTTAGCCACTTGGCCCTCCCCAACGGTCGCTCCCGGAGAATCGGTCACCACTCAAGTCTTGGAGGCTTGGGTGGACCCAGAGGGGGACCCCCTCTACTTAGCGGAAGTCACTAACCCATCTGGTGTTGGCGCCGCAGTTTCAAACCCCGATGGGACCATCACCTTCCGTGACGACGACGCTTCCCGCACGGTCGCAGAGAACGTTCCTCTAGAAGTAGTGGTCTCCGACGTCAACGGTGAAACGTCGAAGAAAGTGATGAACGTGCGGGTCACCCCCGACGCTTCCGTTAAGTACACGCCGCAGGTCGCGCTAGGCGTCGTGGGGCAGAATGTCGCCGTTGATTTGAGTGACAATGTGACCAGCGGCAACGGGCCCGTGAAACTTGTGGAGGTCACCCCAGAGAACCCGGAAGACGTGGAAGTCACACCCTCAAAAACGGGGCTGCGGTTCACTTTGCACGCTGAGGAGGCGGGCTCCTACCCAGTCCGGGTCACGCTGGCGGACGATGTTTCAGAAGTGAGTGGGACAGCTCGCGTGATCCTCGTGGCCCCTGAAGAAGCGCAGGTTGAAACGACTCCCGCAACAGTTTTCTTGCGACCCAGTGAGGACGTCACCGTCGACGTTCTCCCCACCGTCTCGAACCCTGCCGGACACGTCCTCATGGTGGCGGACCTAGAGTATGAGGCGGACGGGGAATCCGAGCTGTCCGTCAACGTGCTTGGCCAACGCTACATTCACGCGACCGGCGACACTGCGACGGGTGAGCCAGGCAAACTTGGGTCAGCCACCTACCAGATCTCTGATGGGAGCGGGAACGCTAAGGCGAAAGCGACAGGCACCATCACGTTCATGTTGTTGCCCGAAGTGGACCAGAACCCGCCGATAGCCTCCGACCGGTGGGTGACCGTGAACGCGGGAAGCCAAGTGGACTTCCCAGTCATCGACTGGGCGGTGGCGCCAGCCGGTTCACAAATCGCGCTCGACGCTGGGTCAATCGTGAATGACCAGGAGGAAGGGCTAGCGTTTGGGACTTCCACCCTCGTGCGCTACCTCGCCCCCACGGAGCCCGGCGAATACTCGGTTGGCTACACCATCTACCGGCTAGGCGACCCGAGCCTCCAGTCCACGGCCCGCCTCCGCATCGAAGTGGTGGAGCCGGACGCTGAAGCGAAACCGCACCCCACAACGTTAGAGGGGCGCGTGCTGGCGGGCAGGGAAACCTCCATCACCCCCGACTACACGCAGGCGAGCATGCGCGGTGGCGCCTTCCGCCTGTCGTCGATCCCCGAGCAGCCAGCCAAGGGCGCCGCAGCGCTCTCCGCGGACGGGCAGACCCTCGTTTATACAGCGTTCCCTGACCAGTCTGGGCAAGACCAGTTCAAATACGAGGTCGTGAACTCCGTGGGTCAAAAGGCGACGGCAACCGTGAAAGTTGGGATCCTGGATGCTCAAGCTCCACCCACTCCCGTGACCTTCAGTGACTACGTCCAAATGTCAGTGGGCTCCGACTCAGAGGTCGCGGTCTACCCGACGTCGAACGATGAGGATCCAATTGGGGAAGGTTTAGAGCTTGTGGACGTGGTCCCTAACGCTCCCGAAGGGACCAGCGAATACCAGGAGCTCCGCCAGCGGATCCAGTCATTTGATGAAGAAACCGGTGAAGTGCGCTTGCTGGCGGGTAGCTCTCTGGGCACGTCCTCGTTCATTTACACGGCGAAGGGGCCCAGGGGGGACACGGCGACCGGGCTGATAGTAACCAAGGTGGTGCGGGAAAGGGTCCCCGACCTGCCTGTCGTCTCCGACACCGCGTTGACTGCGGAGACACTCGCGAACCTACCGGGGGGCGTCGACGTGTTGGATGGGCGGGTCCGCTGGCACACGGGCGACGCGTCAAACCTGAAACTAGCCATGTGGGACCCCGCCCTCGGCTACGAGGCACAAGGCGCCTCCATCAAAGGGCCGATCCCCGACAAGTACACGATTGTCCCGTTCGAAGTGAGCGGCACGTCATTCTTGGGTGAGGAAGCGTCCTCCTACGGTTTCTTGAAGATACCCACCCAAAAGGAAGTGCCCCTCGCTTTGAGGGCCGCGATTGAGTGGATGGAGGTGGACGAGGACGACAGTGCGAGCCTCAACCTAAATGAGGCCATCGCTGTTCCCGAGGGGGAGAAATTAGAAGTCGACACCGCAGGCGTCTTCGCTAGTGGTGCTAGGCCAGCTGCGAAGTGTCGCGTCGACGGATTGGTACTCGTCTATGACGCTGGCAAGGGCGCTCCGTGGCAGGACTCGTGCACGGTCCCCGTGAAAACAGCGACGCAAGACACGTACACGCACTTGTCGATCGGGGTGAAGGTGAACCCGTTGGAGGCCCAGCCGACACTGCTCCCGGCGACCGTCACTGTTTCCCCAGGCCAGACCTCACAGTACGACTTGAAGCAAATGGTGGAGTGGGATGGGGACCCGAACTGGGCGACCCTCACCTACGCTGTGTCACCGGCCTCCGAACTTTTCGAAGTGAGCCAAAACGGGTCGTTGCTGACAGTTCGTGGGAAGGATGATGCCACGCCGACCCGGGTGGAGAATGTGACTGTCTCCCTACCCTCCCACCCAGACGCGTCCGTTGCGCCCCTTAGCTTGGTGGTGGGGCCGCGGCCAGCGCTGCTACCCAAGGGTGGCTCCATCGTTAAAGAGTGCACCCAAAGTGGGGGGAACATGTCATGCCTGATCCCCGTGATCGGTGCTTCCGGGCAAGTGAACCCCTTCCCAACCACGCCGCTGAAGGTGGTGGGCGCCATTTCTCCGGGGGACTGTAAAGGCGTCGTGTTTGAGGTGGCGGACAGTCAAACCATCAAAGCCTCGTGGGGTCCAGACACCCCGGGCGGCTCATGCCGAGGTGGTTTCGTCGTGGAAGACGCCCAGGGGGTCCCCAGTTCGGGTGACCGCCAAGGCGTGATCCTCTTGGACTTGCAGGGGCTCCCCATGGCACCTGCCGCTGTCCAGTGGGTCGCCTACAACGACGAGGGCGTCATGTTCGACATCACGCCCGCCGGGGAGTCGTATCCGCCGGTGAAAGAGGTCACCTGGTCGGGTGCGGGCCAAACGGGGACATGCGTGCTTGCCACAAAGTGTCTGATAGGCCCCCTGAAGCCTGGTGAAAAGCACGAGTTTTCGTTCAGAAGTGTGAACGCGGTTGGTGAATCGAGGGAAGCGAAAACTGCGGAAGCGTGGGCTTACAAGCCCCCCGCGAAACCGAGAGGTGCCACGTGGAAACCCGTTCCAAACGGTAACGAGGGCGGGATTGCGGAGATTGTGGTTCAGGCGGCCCCCGACACGAAAGAGATTTCTCTGGGCGGGACGCTGGTCGCCACGGTCGTGAATGGGGAAGCGACCTTTAAGAACGTGCCCGTCTCCAACAGTGAGACAACAACATTCCATGCGGTCCCCATCTCTGCCCACGAGGTGCCACCCATTCCGGGAGGCTCCGCGGAAGGGGACTCCTACGTGATCACGGGGGTGCACGGTGTGGGCGCGCCCAGTATCCGCACCTTTAAAGTGACGGGTGACGGCAAGATGGCTGACGTCTACTACAGTGTCGACACCCAGTCTGGGAGTGGGACGAGCGTCCGCGTTGAAATCAAGAAGGGTGCGGAAAGCATTTACACCGGCACCCAGTCGTCAGGCAGTAAGACTGTCGACATGAAGTACGGGGAGAAAGCCGTTTTCACGATTACCGCGTGGAACGTTTACGACGGGAAAGACTTCGGGTCCTTGAGCGAGGAGGCCTCCCACGAGGTATCGGTTCCGATGCCGGAGAACGTGAGTGCGGCGTTCGTTTTGGAGAAGAACTCTGAAGAGATCTCCGGCTCCGGCGAACCTGAAATCTTCGTGTGGAGAAAAGCGAAGCTCACTGTGTCCGCCTCCTGTAAGGGGGGTGAGCCCAAATACGTGTTCGGGAGCACCGCCACGGCGGACGGCGAAGCCGTGGTCGACGGTGACACTGTGACTCTGCCCAGCGAAGGGTCCCCACAGGTCAAAGTTGTCTGTGTCGCGGATGGTAAAGAGTCCGATCCAGTCACTCAAGGTGTGGATGGCAGTCCCGGACGTTTCTACTTCGAGTTCAAGAAACTGAGCGGGAAAGAATGCCCGGATGGTGGCCGACCTAGCCTCGACACGGTTCGGCAGGACTCCGTCCCCAGCTCCCTACTGACTGTCAGTGACTGGTCTGAGGGAGACATTGTGGGCTGGGTGTTCAAGCTGAAGGACAGCTACAAGTTCAGTGGCGTGGAGGAGATCAAGTGGGTGTGCGAGGTCCCCCCGCCACCTCCAACCCCTGAGAAACCGGACGAGGGGGACACCGGTGAAGGCGGCGACTGACACCCAGGTTTCTCCGGCAGTCAACACAACTATTTCAGCGGGGGCGGACAGTGCGCCCGAGGGCGGACAAAGTTAGGAACAAAATGAACAATTACGAGGTTGATGCGACCGAGTGGTTTGAACAGACGTTCAACGCCCTCGTCGACAACGTCTCCCACGTCCTGTACGGGAAACGCCATGTCATCGAACTGGCGTTCATAGCGATGATCTCCGAAGGTCACCTGCTACTTGAGGACTACCCGGGTACCGGGAAAACGTCCCTGGCGCGCGCGATGGCGGCCTCACTGGACGGGAAATCGAGTCGCATCCAGTTCACCCCCGACCTGCTGCCCGGCGACGTCACCGGTATCACCGTTTACGACCAGGCCCGCAAAGAGTTCGAGTTCCACGCGGGACCCGTGTTCGCGAACGTTGTCCTCGCAGACGAAATCAACCGGGCCAGCCCCAAAACCCAGTCGGCCCTCCTAGAAGTCATGGAAGAAGACCAGGTGACCGTTGATGGGGTGACGCGCCCAGTTGGACACCCGTTCCTAGTGGTCGCAACCCAAAACCCCATTGAACAGGCGGGCACCTACCGCCTCCCCGAAGCACAGTTGGACAGGTTCCTGCTGAAAACGTCTCTCGGCTACCCCGACATGGCTTCGACCCTGCAGATCATTGACGGGGCGGGAATCAAAGAGGAAACCCTGATCCCCGTGGTGAGCCCCGAACAGATCCTGGCGATGACGCAGATCGCCGACCAAGTTTACGTGTCACCACCCATCGCGGACTATATTGCGCGCATCGTGGAGGCAACCCGGAACGCTGAGCAAGTGCGGTTGGGGTCCAGTGTTCGTGGCGCTATCGGTCTTGCCCGCGCCGCGAAGGCCCGCGCAGCCTCAAAGGGACGGGACTATGTGACACCCGACGACGTGAAGGAGCTGGCTGTCGCGGTCCTTTCTCACCGACTCATTTTGGAGCCGGACGCAGAGTTTGACGGGGTGACGGAAGAGCAGGTTGTCGCCCAGATCCTCCTAGACGTACAGCCGCCAACTGAGGCGACGGTTTAACTTTCCTCCAATGGCCACGTCAAGCAAAACGTCGACCCGGTCCACCACCGGGTTCCTGCGGGGCACCCGGGGCAAGCACACTTCGGGTTCCACGGTGCAACCCTCCCGTAAACAGGCGAAGAGGCGGAAGCGCGCAGCCTCCCGGCACGCGCTGTCCGTTCGCGTGGGGAGGACGGTGGGAAAGGTTCGGGAGTGGCTGGTTTCCACGGTGACCCCCGGCGGCTGGCTGCTTGTCGTGGTTGCGAGCGTGGGCTTCGTGGCGGGGCTCGCGAATGGTTGGTTGGAGCTGGTTGGGGCTGGCGTCGTCTCTTGGGTGCTGATCTTGCTGGCCCTCCTATTTCTCCTTTCCACGCGGTCCCTCAACGTGTTCGTTGACCTGTTGAAGGACAGGGTGGTGGTGGGGGAGAACCTCACGGGCGGCCTCACCGTCGAAAACACGGGTAAAGCTGTTTCACTGCCGACTCAAATAAACCTGCCCATCGCCGACCGCTTAGCTGAAGTGGGCATCCCCTTCCTGCGTGTCGGGGGCACGTTCTCTCAAGAACTTGAAATACCCACGCATAGGCGTGGCGTGATCCCGTTCGGGCCTCCCGGCGCGGTCAGGTCCAGCCCGATCGGGGTGTTCGCCCGGGAAACCGTGTGGGGGAAACCGAAGCATGTTTATGTCTACCCCCTCACTGTTCGTCTCCCTTCCACAGAGTCAGGGCTGCTGCGAGACCTTGAGGGGAGGGCAGCGGCGCGAATAGTGAACGACGACTTGTCCTTCCACGCCATCCGCGAATACGCCCCCGGTGACTTGCACCGCCAAATTCACTGGAAGTCGACCGCTAAGACCGGACAGTTGATGGTGCGCCAATACGAGGAGACGTTGCGCAGTGAAATGCTGGTCGTCCTCGACACGAGGGAAGAAGCGTACGCAGACGAGGACCAGTTCGAACTGGCGGTTTCCGCGGCGACCTCGTTCGGGCTCCGCGGCCTTCAAGATGGGCGCAACCTGTCCTTCGTGGCGGGGCTAGCGGTCCCCATGTACCAAGCGGCCGGGCGGGCGAACCTTTTCGAAGTGCACACCACCAGCCGTCGCACCCTGCTGGATGACAGTGCGAGGCTGCGGTGGACCGACTACGGCACCCCCCTCCCTCTACTCACCGAGAGCGCGGGCGCCGACACGGGTCTAGGTGGGGAAGGAACGTCCGTTGCCGTCGTGGTGACCGGGTCAGAAACCACTTGGGGAGACATTCGCAGCGCAGCCCTGAAATTCCCCGTCGACGTCGCCGTGCTAACCATCATTTGCGACCAGGATGCGGAGCCGGGCGTGGTCACCTCCGGCGGTGTCACTGCCGTGACAATCGCGATCCTTGATGACCTACCGGGATTGATGGCGAGGCGGGCCAAGAGATGAGTGAAGCCAAGAAAGCCACTTCCAAGCGCCCCCGTAACCCTTTGGCCCCCCGGTTTTTGAACACGCCCAACGCGGCCGTCGACGTCGCGTTGTTGGGCGCCGCACTTTTCGTTGGTTTCCTCGGGTCCTACGCCATCTACCAGTCGGGGTGGTTCTACGCGAACGCGTTAGTGGGCGTGGTGCTTGGGGCGGCCCTAGTTTTCTTGGTGGCAGCGAAGAAACTACCCAAGTGGGTGGCTGGACTCACTTGGGTGGGTGTCTACATAGTCGTTGGCTCCATCCTTGTGGGACCCGGCAACGAGTCGTCTTTTGTCAGCTTTGCTCGCCGTGTCTTCGGCGTGGTTTCCGCTCCCGTGACCGGGTGGAAGAACATTTTGAGCCTCCAGATTCCTCTGGGGACCTACCACGAAGTGTTGGCCCCCGTGTTCTTCATTTCCTTCGCTGCCGCGACCGTCGCATTTGGGTTGGCGTGGAAGTCGAAGAAGTGGTGGGCGCTAGCGGGCGCCACACCCTTCCTCCCCCTAACATTCGGGATCCTGTTCGGGTCCAGCAGTGCGGGCACCTCCCTGCCCGTACTTGGAGTGGGTGGCTGGCGTTGGCTGCTTGGGGTTTTTACCGTCCTCATTTCTTTCGCTTGGCTGACGTGGCGGCCCCTAGCGTTCCGGAGGAAAGCGAAAACCCAGCTTGTCGACGCTCACGGTGAAAACGTGCGAGGACGATGGGTAGTCTCCCGTGTCACCCGCGTCGCATTGGGTACTGGGATGCTCGCGTTGGCGCTTGCAGCTTCAAGTGCCTTGGCCCCCACTTTGGTGCGGGACCGCACGCGGGACGTCCTGCGCACCAACATAGACCCCTCCCAGCAGATCACAGCTCAAGTGAGCCCCCTGTCCACGATCCGCCAATACTATTCGGACGAGTACTTCGACCGAGAACTGCTGCGGTTTGACAGTGAACAGGCGGTGGACCGGATCAGGCTCGCGACCCTCACCGATTACGACGGGAATTCCTACCACCTGCCTGGGGAGGCGGGGGAAGCCACGTTCAACCGGCTCCCATCTTTCCTAGCGGGAAGAAACGCGGATGCTGAGGGTGCCCAGTCGGGTGAGGTGGCGGCCGTGGACATGGAGATCTTGGGGTATGAGGGGGCTTGGGTTCCTCTCCCCGGTTTCCTCGTGTCCATAGACTTCGAAGGGCCGGACAGGGAAGCCCTAGCGGACGGATTCTTCTACTCGCCGGCAGCCGAAACTGGGGTGGAAGTCGCCTCCCCAGGTTTGGTTGAGGGCGTCACCTACCAAGTGCGGGTGGAAGAGGGAACCACGGACGCCGCCGTCGCCTCATTTCAGGCCTCAGGGGAGCAAACCCTGCAGGTGGAGGTCCCCGAGTCGATGGTCCAATGGATTGACTCCCAAGAGGTCGGTCAGGACGGCGTTGGTCTCACAACCCTCGTTGAGCGGATAAGGGAACGCGGATACCTCAGCCATGGGACAGTCGCGGATGAGGGGGGCTCCAAGTGGGTGTCAGCACTGTCCGACTACGATTTTGCACCCTCCCGCTCCGGACACTCCCTAGACCGAATGGACCGCTTGTTCACGAAACTTCTTGAACAGGAAGAGGCAGCCGGGGAGGACGCGCCCGAAGAGCTTCTGGTGTCCATGATTGGGGACGAGGAACAGTTCGCTGTCGCCGCGTCCCTCATCGCCGGTCACCTCGGCTACCAGTCGCGCGTGGTCCTCGGGTTCCGCACCGCACCGGACCCCCTAGATCCCACCCTCACCCATTGCACGGGGGGCGTTTGTCGGGGTGGGGACATCACCGCGTGGGTGGAAATCCAAGACGCTGAGACAGGCGTTTGGGCAGCGTTGGACGTGACCCCACAATACGAAATGTCCCCCGCCCCAAAAATCGAGCAGCAAAGCGACCCGAAGCACCACACGGAGGTCACCCCGAAAGAGGTTGAAACACTGCCGCCACCCCAAGCGGAACCGCAAACGTCCGACGCGCAAATCGAAACGCAGGAAGAGGACACGGGCCTCACAGCAACCCAATCCAAGGCCCTCAAAATCGTTGGGATCGTGGCCTTGTCCCTACTGGTGTTGGCGCTCCCCGTCCTCACCATTCTTGGACTGAAACGGATCAGGGTGTTTCGACGGAAGCGCGCCCCACTTTTGGGAGCACAGATTGTGGGTGCGTGGGCCTCATACGTGGATGACGCCCTCGACGCTGGGCTGGACACACCAGAGTCCGGCACGCGTCGTGAGGTTGCCGAAGCTCTGTCACCGCGCGATGAGTACGCTCAGGCGCTCGCTGAGAGCGCCGACTACGTGACGTTCAGTGCTGAAGGCCCCAAAGGATATGACAGCGCGGCTGTGTGGGGGGCCTACCAGACCGCTAGTGGTAGGTTCCTAGCCAACAAAACAACGTTCGAGCGTCTAAAGGCGAAACTGTCGCTCCGTTCGTTGCTTTACTGGGGACATAAGAACTACTAGTAGAAAATTTCGTGGGTAAACTGAAATGCAAGCGACGACGATTGTCGGGAGGACGTGGAACCAATGACGGGACCGAACCCCATGCAAGGAGCGCCCGCGCTCGATCCTTCACTGGATCCTGCTGCGCTGCACGCTCTCGCCCAAACCCGTGAAGACCTTTGGGTTGATATAGTCCAGCACCCGAACGCTTACCCGGGGCTGCTCGCATGGTTCAAAACACAGAACCGGCCAGACGTTCAAGCGGCTCTCGCCGCCCGTGAAGCGGGTGGGAAGCCCGCCCCAGTGAGGCGGGAGGCGCCACAACAGAGGCCGCAGCCGACGCCCGCGGAGAGCAGTTTCGCTCGGCCCGCAGGGGCGGGCAAACCCGCCTCCAGTGCTTCACCTTTCACCCCACGCTCACAGCGCGTAGCACAACCCGCCCGACAGCCTGCCGTGAGGCAGCCGGCACAAGCAGCGCCAGCAGGTCAGGACATGGACGACAGGACCGTCCTCGCTAGTCGCAGGAAACGTGAGTTGGGGACCCTATCCTTTGGGGCAGAGCCAGTCGCCCTCGTAAAGGAACGTGTCGTCATTGGACGCAAACTGAAAGACCAAGCGGAAACCGACGATTTGCAGTTAGTGACGGTCACGGACCCGTCGAAGACTGTGTCGGGAACCCACGCCGAACTCCTCTACCGGGACGGGACCTGGTATGTGAAAGACCTGCAGTCAACCAACGGAATCTACCGGGTCACTCCGGACGGGCAGGAAACGGAAGTGGTGGGGGAAGAACCGCTGGAGGGCAACTTCTACCTCGGTGACGTCCTGTTCACCTTGGAGGGGAAACACTAGTTTGGTTACGGAAAGACAGAACAGCGACCTACGGTTCCACGCCTGTTTCGCTTCCACCCCAGGCTTGAAGCGGGACTTGAACGAGGACGCGATGCTGGCGCAGTTCCCAGTCTTCGTCGTCGCTGACGGGATGGGCGGTCACAGCGCGGGCGAGGTCGCTAGTGGGCTGGTCGTTGAGGGCCTGCAGCCGCTAGTGGGACGGTCAGACCTCACGAACGTTGAGGTTGCCGACGCGTTAGCGAACGTGCAGCGGGACGTCACTGCCCTGTCTGACACTCTCCCCGGCGGAGCGGGTTCCACCCTCACAGGGGTGGTGGCGACCCGGTCAGCCCAAGGGAACTTGGAGTGGTTCGTCACGAACATTGGGGATTCCCGCACCTACCGTGTCCTCGGCGACCGGATTGTTCGTGCCACGGTGGACCACTCACTGGTGCAAGAACTTATAGACGACGGGTCGATAACGCCTGAGGAAGCGTCGCGCCACCCGGAGAAAAACGTGATCACTAAGGCGTTCGGGGATGGGGAGAGCCTCCCAGACATGTGGGTCACCCCGATAGCTGCTGGGGAGAGGATCCTCGCCCTGTCAGACGGTGCCCTTGAGGGTGTCAGTGATGAGGATTTGCTGCGTCTCCTGCAGGAATTCCCGAACTCAGCGGAGGCTGCCAGGACGATTGTTGAGTTGGCGCTTGCGAACGGTGGGAGCGACAACATCAGCGTCGTACTCGTTGATGTGGAAGGGGAAACCCCAACCACCACTTTGCCGACGCTCACCCCGTTTCCCACTCTCGGTGGGGGACCCCGCGCTGATCAAGGCGCCCCACCCGACGACAAGACAATCCCCGCGGCATCGAGGCGCAAACCTTGAATGAGGACATAGGCGAGGAAGTTGTGGGTGAGGGCGACGCGGCACCGGATGCTACGCGCCTCGCCAGTCGCCCGGCTCCCACTGAAGCGGAGGATGACCTAACGCGGTTCGCCGCCCCACGCGACGACGATATGACTCGGCTGGCGGCCCGCGATGATGATAAGACCCGGCTGGCTGACAGTGACAGGACCCGCTTGGTGGAAAGGGGCGTCGAGGCCGCAGAGCCTTCCCTAGGCGCGGATGAGGCGACCCGGTTGGCGCCCCCACAGCCCTCCCCACCTCCCCCCGCCGACGTTTCCGCCGTGGGGGACGAAACGGTCCGGTGGGAAGACCCGAGCCTCGGGTCAGCGATCATTGTCACTGGTGGGTCAGCCTACGACCCTGGGGTGGAGGGCATCGTTGAAGCCACCTACGGGGTCGGGGGCGACCAAGCGGACATTCACCGTCTCAACCCCAACTTGGGCATTTACGCCCCCCTGCCCTTACATCCCAGTGAGGTTGCCTCCATCTCCGCCCAAGACAAAAAGTACTTGGCGGGAACTAGAAGGCTGCAGGTGGCGTTCACGGTGGGGATGGGTGCGGTGGGTGTGGGTGCCATCGCGGGGCTTTGGGCGCTCTTCAGCTCTCTATGAAGTGGCTTGGACCTCAGGTAAGCCGTCTCACATGGGCTTTCACCTAAATAACTTGCGAGATTCCAAGGCAATCTGCCAAGCTGTGCAAGCTGCTTTACACAGGGTAGAGCGCGTCTCGGTACCTCGGTTCGTCCGGTGATCAACTGATCACTGGGGTTCGCGAAGTAAATGGGATAGGTGCGGACGCTCATTTTGGGCGCCGCGGCTGGCCCGCAGGTCTTCGACCAACTCGGTTGACATAAGGCGGGCGGTAGGCCGCAGCATCGTCCGCCCAGACGATCTGACAAGACAAAGGTCCCCCGGAACCTAAATGGGAACCGGACAGTTGTGTGTCAAAATGCCAGACACGCCCGACTGCGGGGATCGGTAAGAAATCTGTACGAGAAGAGGTAAGACGGCATGGCGGGACAAAAGATCCGCATCCGGCTCAAGTCGTATGACCACGAGGTCATCGACAGCTCTGCGCGCAAGATTGTGGACACGGTAACCCGAGCTGGGGCCACCGTAGTTGGCCCGGTGCCGTTGCCGACCGAGAAGAACGTGTTTGTCGTTATCCGGTCGCCCCACAAGGACAAGGACAGCCGCGAACAGTTCGAAATGCGCACGCACAAGCGGTTGATCGACATCATTGACCCGACCCCGAAAGCTGTTGATTCGCTGATGCGTCTCGACCTTCCGGCGGACGTGAACATCGAAATTAAGCTCTGAGGACATAGCGATGACTACTGACACCAAAGGCCCCAGCAAGCCCCGTAAGGCGCTGCTCGGCCGCAAGTTGGGTATGACCCAGGTGTGGGATGAGGACGGCAATGTTGTACCACTGACTGTGGTGCAGGTCGGCACGAACGTTGTGACCCAGGTGCGGACGGTTGACCAAGACGGCTACTCCGCTGTCCAAATTGGGTTCGAGGACTTAGATCCCCGCCGCGCCACCAAGCCCATGCTCGGCCACTTCGAGAAGGCTGGCGTGACCCCCAAGAGGAATTTGGCGGAGTTCCGCACACCGGACTCCGACTCTTTCGAGTTGGGTCAGGAGCTGGACGCGTCGACGTTCGAGGTTGGCCAGAAAGTTGATGTCTCCGGGAACACCAAAGGTAAGGGTTTCGCGGGCGTCATGAAGCGTCACGGTTTCGCGGGTGGCCCCGCATCCCACGGCGCGCACAAAGTTCACCGCAAGCCCGGTTCGATTGGTGGGGCCGCAACCCCAGGTCGCGTCTTTAAAGGTAAGAAGATGCCGGGACGCATGGGGAACGAGAAACGGACCATCTTGAACCTCACGGTTCAGGGTGTCGACACTGACCGTGGCCTACTGCTCATCAAAGGCGCCATCCCCGGCCCGAAGAACGCTGTTGTCATGGTTCGCAGCGCTGTGAAGGGGGCCTAACTGTGGCGCAGAAAGTTTATGCAAAGAACCTGGCGGGCAACGATACTCGCCTCCAGGTTTTCAACGCTGAGGGTGAGCTCACCGACGAAGAGGTGACACTTCCGGGTGACATTTTCGATGTTCCCCTGAACATTCCTCTCATCCACCAGGTCGTGGAAGCGCAGAGGGCAGCGGCACGCGCGGGCACTCACTCCACGAAAACTCGTGGTGAGGTCAGCGGTGGCGGCAAGAAGCCTTGGCGCCAGAAGGGTACGGGACGTGCCCGGCATGGCTCCATCCGCTCCCCACAGTGGAAGGGTGGTGGCGTAGCCCACGGGCCGAAGCCCCGCAACTACTCCCAGCGGACCCCCAAGAAGATGAAGGCCGCAGCCTTGCGCTCCGCCCTGTCTGATCGGGCCCGCAACGGTCGGCTGTACGTCGCGGAAGGCGTCATCGCTGGTGACACGCCGTCGACGCGCCTCGCGATTGAGACGATCCAGAAGGTCACGGACTCTAAGCGGGTCCTGATCGTTCACGACCGGTACGAGGACGGCGCTATCGTCCTCGAGAAGAGCTACGCGAACGCTCCCGGCGTGCACACCCTCTGGGTCGACCAACTGAACACTCTCGACGTGATCGACGCCGAAAGCGTCGTTTTCACATTGGTTGCGTTGAACGCTTACATCGAGAGCGTGAACGCGCGCAAGCAGAAGAACGCCAAGGTGGCAGCGCCGGTCGAGCCGATCACTTCTGAGGCGAAAGCTGAGGGGGAGATGCGGCAGGACAAGACAACTGAGACTGCCGCTGAAGACCGCGTGGGCACTGACCGTGACCCGGCCCGCGCCGAAACGGAGAAGGCGGAGGAAACGAAATGAGTCTCGAAGCCAGCAAGAACCCTAGGGACATCATCTTCCGTCCCGTGGTGACAGAAAAGTCTTCGCTGCTCCAAGATGAAGGCAAGTACACCTTCGAAGTGGACCCGCGTTCGAATAAGACTGAGATCAAGAAGGCCATCGAGGACATCTTCGGTGTGAAGGTGGAGAAGGTCGCTATCCAGCGTCGCAAGGGTAAGGTGTATCGCCGCCGCGATGGCGTCGGTAAGCGTCGCGACGTGAAACGCGCGATCGTTACTGTGCGTGAAGGTGACATCGACATCTTCAGTGGCACGGGGATTTAGGTTCGAGAGGTAGACAGAGAAACATGGCTATCAAGAAGTACAAGCCGACGACCCCTGGTCGCCGCCATGGGAGTGTCTCCGACTTCTCGGAGATAACCCGTAAGACGCCAGAAAAGTCTTTGACTCGCCCCCTACATAAGACGGGTGGCCGCAACAACTATGGTCGCATCACGTCACGTAGGCGTGGTGGCGGCGCGAAACGCGCTTACCGGGTCATCGACTTCAAACGGAACGACAAAGACGGCATACCCGCTAGGGTCGCCGAGATCGAGTACGACCCGAACCGTACGGCCAACATTGCTTTGCTGCACTATGTGGATGGGGAGAAACGATACATTCTCGCCCCGAAAGGTGTGAAGCAGGGGACGATGCTGGAGGCGGGTCCGAAAGCTGACATTAAGCCGGGCAACACTCTGCCTCTACGCAACATCCCGTTGGGCGCCGTGGTGCACGCTGTCGAGTTGAACGCCGGTCAAGGCGCGAAGCTCGCCCGCAGTGCTGGTGCATCCATCCAGTTGGTTGCTAAAGAGGGGCGTTTCGCGCAACTGCGGATGCCTTCCGGTGAGATCCGGAACGTGGATGCGGACTGCCGCGCCACCATCGGGACCGTTGGGAACGAGTCCCAGGGCAACGTTGAACTTGGTAAGGCGGGGCGCGCACGCCACATGGGTCGTAGGCCCAAGGTGCGTGGTGTCGCGATGAACCCGGTGGACCACCCACATGGTGGTGGTGAAGGCCGCACTTCAGGTGGCCGTCACCCGGTTAGCCCTTGGGGTCAGCCTGAGGGTCGCACACGTCACCCGAATAAGCCGAGCGACAAACTCATTGTTCGCCGTCGCCGCCGCAAGGGCAAGAAGCGCTGAGTAGGAAGCAGAAGAGATGCCTCGTAGTTTGAAGAAGGGTCCTTGGGTAGACCCGCACCTGCAGAAGAAAATCGACAAGCAGATCGAAGCCGGAACGAAACAGGTCATCAAGACCTGGTCGCGCCGTTCAATGATCACGCCTGACTTCCTTGGCTTCACGTTCGCTGTGCACGACGGCCGCAAGCACGTGCCAGTGTTCGTAACCGAATCCATGGTTGGCCACAAGCTGGGAGAGTTCGCTCCGACGCGCACCTTCCGCGGCCACGTGAAAGACGACCGGAAGGGGCGCCGCATTTAGGCGGCCCGAAGGGAAACGAGGAACGTTAGATGGAAGCGAAAGCGCAACTGAAGTATTTGCGCGTCACGCCGCAGAAGGCCCGGCGCATCGTGAACGAAGTTCGCGGTAAGTCCGTGTTGGAAGCGAAGGACACGCTACGGTTCGCCCCACAGAAGGTCTCCCGCGACGTCGCGAAGCTGCTGAACAGCGCGGTAGCGAACGTGAAGGATCTTGCCGACATGTACGGCGAGAGCGTCCAGGACGCGGACCTGTGGATCCTTGAGACTTACGTGGATGAGGGGCCGACCATGAAGCGGTTCCGCCCACGGGCTCAGGGGCGTGCGGGCCAGATTTTGAAACGGACAAGTCACGTGACGATGGTTGTCGGCACGAAGGATGATGAAGAGGAAGGGGATCGCTAGATGGGCCAGAAGGTCAACCCCACTGGTTTCCGCCTGGGGATCACCACTGACCACCGCTC
>CAYFUO010000004.1:0-27580 GCA_964346255.1 uncultured Actinomyces sp.
GCAACCGCGTGGTGGCGGGGGGCTAGGGTGGGTGAGGGGGCCGGCCTCGGCGCCCCAAGGAGGGAACAGGAATGAGCGGAGCCATGAAGCCGGGGGTGGCAGCCCGCCTAATCGCGGCGCGAACCCTAGAGAAGGTCGATAAAGAGGGCGCTTACGCGAACCTAGTGTTACCTAGGGCGTTGAGAAGAGAGCAGAACGACAACCCCCGGTTCAGTTTCCGTGACGCCGCGCTAGCCTCAGAGCTGGTTTACGGCACGGTCCGCCAGCAGGCTTTACTGGACTTCGTGCTTGGTCCCCACTCCAGCCAGCCACTGTCTGAACTTGACGCGCCAGTGCTCGCTGCCCTGCGCCTCGGCGCCTACCAGATCCTGTTCATGCGGATCCCTGAACACGCTGCCGTGTCGGAGACGGTGAACGTCGCGAAGATAACCGCGGGTGAACGCCCCGCCCGGTTCGTGAACGCTGTCCTGCGTTCCTTACTGCGGGAAGGGAAGGAAGACGCTCTGGCCCGCGCCGACAACATCAGTGATCCTCACGCTCGCCTCGCCACAGTCCACTCCCACCCAGGCTGGTTGGTGACCGCGTTCGAAGAGGCTCTCGCCGCGAGGGGCATCCCGGAAGAAGAGTTGGGAGACGCTTTAGCGGCGAACAACGTGGCGGCGCAGGTGACGCTAGTGGCCCGCCCCGGCCTGATCACGCCAGCAGAACTCGCTGAAGAGGCGAGCGACGTTTTGGGGCAGGCAACCATCCAGGGGGCGCTGTCCCCGTATGCTCTCACGATGGCTGGGGGCGACCCGGGCGCTTTGCCGTCCGTGCGCAGTGGGGTCGCAGCCGTGCAGGATGAGGGCTCCCAGTTCGCGGCGCTGCTCCTAGCTGAAGCGCCCCTAGAGGGCCCTGACAAGAAGTGGTTGGACCTGTGCGCGGGTCCGGGAGGGAAGTCTGCTCTGTTGGCAGCGATAGGGGCTGAGCGGGGCGTGGAGTTGGTCGCCAACGAAATGAACCCGGCGCGCGCCCAACTTGTTGAACGCTCAACGCAGGCGCTTTCCAACGTGAAAGTGAAGGTCAAGGACGGAACCAAGTTGGGGATGCACGGACAGTTCGACCGGGTGCTCGTCGACGCCCCCTGCTTGGGGATGGGCTCGCTTCGCCGCAGGCCGGAGTCTAGGTGGTCTCACGCGCCAACCGACCTCGACAACCTGATCCCCCTACAGGAGAGGCTGCTCGACGAGGGCGTCCGTTCCGCCCGTGAAGGGGGGCTGATCGCGTGGGTGACTTGCTCACCCCACCCGAAGGAAACGATTGCCCAAGTGGATCGGGCGCTGCGCGGCGGGAACCTTGAGCTTGTGGACGCTGTCGAGGTCGCATCCAACCTCACCTACGATGACCTACGTTTGGGTACTGGCGGCCCCATCGCTTCGAAGACAGTGCAGCTTTGGCCCCACAGGCACGGTACAGACGCCATGTTCATAGCCCTGATGGAAAAGAGGACACAGTGACCGTCAAAATCAGCCCCTCCATTCTCGCCGCAGACATTTCTAACCTGCGGGGAGCACTGGACCAAGTGGTGAACGCCGATGAGATCCACGTGGATGTCATGGACGGCCACTTCGTCCCCGTGATCACTTGGGGTGAGGGAGTCACGAAAGCGGTCGCGGAGAACACTGAACTGCCAGTCGACGTGCACTTGATGATCGATGACCCCGACCAGTTCGCTGTGGGCTACGCGAAGGCGGGCGCCAACACGGTGTCGTTCCACGCGGAAGCAGCGAAAGCACCCATCAGGTTGGCGCGCAGTCTCCGCGAGGCGGGAGCGAAGGCCGGGATCGCGTTCAACCCGAAAACTGACGTGACCCCCTTCCTACCACTGTTGGACGAGTTCGACATGGTGCTCATCATGACTGTTGAGCCCGGTTACGGGGGCCAAGAGTTCTTGGGCTCCACCCTGGGTAAGGTGCGAAAGGTCCGCAACTACATTGACGAACACGGTTTGGATGTGGATGTGCAGGTTGACGGTGGGGTGGGAGAGGCGACCATAGAGGAGGCAGCGCAGGCAGGCGCGAACATCTTTGTTGCCGGCTCCGCCGTTTATGGTGCGCAGGATCCAGCCTCCCAGATCGAGACTCTGCGTGACCTTGCGACCGACTCTTTCAACAAGAAACTGGACCCACTACACCCCACGGGTCCGCTGTTGGCCTAACGAAAGAGCACTTGGCTAGGTCCATGGCATAATAGGGGTGCTTCGGGGTCGGTGAAAGTCCGAGCCGGCGGTGATAGTCCGCGACCCACCATTGGTGGCTGAACCGGTGAAATTCCGGTGCCGACGGTGAAAGTCCGGAAGGGAGAAGCATGGCGCCAGCCTCGGCTGGTGCTGCCCTGGGGCGGGAAGGGCCAGATGCCACACCGGCGGAAACCTCGCGGCTACGTCTCATTCGTCGCGCCGCTGACCCTCGCCATCTTTCTTGTGGGGTTGTGGTGGGCGCTAACCACACTGCGCTCCGTGGAACCCTGGGTTTTCCCGACGCCCGCGCTGTTCTTGCAGCGCGCTGTAGCGCTGCTGTCCGACGGGTGGATTTGGTCGCGGCTCGCCACCACCGCCGTGGAAGCCTTAGTTGGGGCGGTCATCGGCACTGGTGTCGCGATTCCGCTGGCCTGGGCCATTTACTATTCGGAGTTCGTGCGGGCCGGCGTGGAACCGTTCCTTGGCGCCACCCAGGCGATCCCAGCGATCGCCCTCGCCCCCATCCTGGTCCTGTGGCTCGGCCACGGTTTCACCCCCATTGTGGTTCTCTGCGCGCTGATCACGTTCTTCCCCGTGCTGGTGGCAACCACGGTTGGCCTGCGCCAAATGGACCCGGACATCTTGGATGCGGCGGCGTTGGACGGCGCGGGTGGTTGGAGGATGATCACTCAGATTGAGGCGCCGCTGGCCGCCCCGAACATTTTGGCGGGCATCCGCAACGGGTTCGCCCTATCCGTTACGGGAGCGGTCGTGGGGGAAATGGTTATGGGTGGTGAGGGGCTGGGCCAAGTGCTCACCCAACAGAGGTACAACCTGGACACGGCGGGAATGTTCGTGACCGTGGGGCTCCTGTCCACCTTAGCGATGCTTCTCTACACCATGATTTACGCACTCGAGAGGCGGGCCCGAAGAGAAGTCACGGCCCGCACGGTTTCTAGTAATAAGAATGAAAGTGGGAGACGAAATGTTCGCTAACCAGGTTAACAAGAGGCGCGGGCCCGCCTTCCTCGCGACGGCCCTAGTTGGGGCGCTCACTGCGGCCGTGGGGCTCAGTGGCTGCTCCGGGTCGAAGGACTTACAGCAGTCGGAAGTGGTGGGGAACGCGGTGGAGATCACGGAGACGGGGGCGCCCGTCACCATCGGACTCACCTACGTGCCGAACGTACAGTTCGCACCCGTCTACGTCGCCGCTGCAGATGACGTTTTCTTCGGGGCGGGCATCGCCGCATCCATCCGCCACCACGGTGTCGACGAGGGGCTCTTCACCGCTCTCACCAACGGGGAGGAAGACGTCACCGTCGCCAGTGGGGACGAAGTGCTCCAGGCGAGAGCCGCTGGCCTGGACGTCGTCTCTATCGGCGCCTACTACGACAAATACCCTGTGGTGATCATCACTAAAGCGGATAGCGGGATTGAAACCGTTGAGGACTTGGCGGGCAAGACGGTGGGGTTGCCGGGGGAGTTCGGCTCCAACTGGTTCGGTCTGCTCGCCGCCTTGGACGCGGCGGACATGACGACCTCGGACATTGAGGTGGTGTCCGTAGGGTTCACGCAGGCTGCGGCCCTCGCGGGCGACCAAGTTGACGCGGTGGTGGGGTTCATCAACTCTGACGCGGTCCAGTTGGAGGAGATGGGTCAAGACATCACGATCATCGACTTGGCTCCCACGCCCGTTCCACTTGTGGGCGCAGCGATCATCACCACCGAGGGGTGGGTGGAGGAAAACCCCGATTTGGCGTCACTGGTCGTGGAATCCATCGTTGCCGGCATGGACCGGGTGATAGCGAACCCCCAGCACGCTTTGGAAGTCACTGAAAAGTGGGATGCGGGCCTGAAAGACAAGGACGTGAGACAAAGCGCCTCCGCCCTACTCAAAGCGACGATCGAGTTGTGGGAGCGCGAGGATGGGAGCGCCTCCGCCGTCCAAGACTTGGACACGTGGGAAGCGATGGCCCCGTTCTTGGCGGGCATCCTAGATGTTTCGGAAGAAGACATGGATGAGCCTGCGGCGGTGACCAACGAGTTCGCGGGGCGGCCCTGAACTGGCTCGACCGATTTCGGACGGGAAGCGGTTAAGGTCACTGTGGTGGCCGGACCTATTCGTGGGTGGGGAGCGCTTTGCTTTAGTCTTTAAGGCATGACCAGTTTTGAAGCGCTGTTTGGCATGCTCAAGGACCGGGCTGAGACCCGGCCTGAAGGTTCAGGTACCGTCCAATACTTGGATGCCGGAGTTCACGCCATTGGGAAGAAGATTGTTGAAGAGGCGGCGGAAGTGTGGATGGCCGCCGAATATGAGACGGATGAGCAGTTGGCGGAGGAAATCTCTCAGCTGCTGTACCACGTGCAGGTGATGATGATCGCCAAGGGCCTGAGTCTCGAAGACATCTACGAGTACCTATGAGCGAAAAACTGAGAGTCGCCGTACCCAACAAGGGATCCCTGTCCGAGGCGTCCATCGACCTGCTGCGCCAAGCCGGTTACAGGACCACGCGTAGGGGCCGGGAACTGGTGTTAATCGACAAAGACAATGATGCGGAGATCTTCTTCCTCCGCCCCCGCGACATTGCTGTCTACGTTGGCAGCGGGAAGATACATGCGGGCATCACCGGGCGGGACCTGCTCATGGACTCCTCCGCTGGGGCCACAGAGCTCAGGGGCCTAGGGTTCGCCCGGTCCACGTTCCGCTTCGCCGCACCCACAGGCACCATGCGCACCATCGCCGACCTGCAGGGCAAGAGGATCGCCGCCTCCTACGACCACCTAGTGAAGGGGTACTTGGCCGCCCACGGCATCACCGCAGACGTGATCCACCTGGATGGGGCCGTAGAGTCATCTGTGGCACTTGGGGTGGCCGACGCGATCGCTGACGTGGTCGAAACCGGCGCAACCTTGAAAGCGGCGGGACTTGCAGTGTTCGGCCATCCAATCATCCAATCTGACGCCGTCCTGAGCACGGGGGAACGCCACAAGGACAACCCCCAACTGCAGGTGCTCGACCAGAGAATCGCCGGCGTGATCGTCGCCCGCGACCACGTCCTTCTCGACTACAACATTGAAGAAGACGATTTGGACGCGGCCATCGCGATAGCCCCCGGATTGGAATCCCCCACGGTGTCCCAACTGGCGGAAACCAGTTGGCGCGCGGTGAGGGTCGTCGTCCGTAAGAAGGACGCGAACCGGGTGATGGACCAGTTGGTGAACGTGGGGGCGAAGGGTGTCATAGTCACCTCCCTAGTCGCTTCTCGATTACGCTGAAAGCTGGCTTAGTCGACGCTTCGGAAGGGGGCGTGAGTGGACGCGGACCCACCCAAAAAACCGAGTGCTTCACTGAGGACACTGATCCTCATGCTGAACCTCGCGAACACGCGGGTTGGGCTCACCCAAAGTCGGCTGCTCGACATTGTCCCCGGTTACGTGGGTAACCCGGGGGCGGTGACTAGGGCGTTCGAGCGGGACATAGAGGGCTTGCGTGAGGCCGGGTTCACCATCGAAGTCGTGGGGGACGACCCGCCGCGCTACCGGATTGACCACTCCAGTTTCTCCTCCACTGACCTGCATGTGACCAACGAGCAAGTGGACCTAATCATCAAAGGCGCCTCGGCTTGGGAACGGGGGAGTGGCGCGTTCGTGCGCTCCATCATCAACAAGGTCGCCGGCTACGCTGACCTGCCTGTGGGCAAGTGGGTGCCTCAGGCCTCCTACAACTTGGAGGCGGGCACCAACCTTCAATCCCTACTCACCGCCATCAACGATGACCAGCCGATCGAGTTCGACTACGCGTCACGTAAAGCGGTGGAGACGCGGGAAGTGGCGCCGCTGAGACTCATTGCCCGCCGGCAAGCCCTCTACCTGTGGGGCTTGGATTTGAACAGGTGGGATGAGCGCCTGTTCCGTTTGACACGGTTCCGCTCCGACGTGCGACCCTTGGGTGAGCCCGGCAGTGTTTCCGCGGCCGACCACCTGACCGGCGGCTTCGACGAGGACCGTTTCCTGGTTGAACCGGTCCTAGCCGTGAGTAAGGATGAGGCGCCGGGCGCTTGGGCGGCCTCAAAACCTTTTCCCACCAGACAGTTGGAGTCCCTACCCGTTTCCGTGCAGGACCTGCCGGACGGTTTTGAACTTCGCCTCGGCCGCCGCGACGACATTGCCTTCTGGGAAGCCCAACTGTTGCGGGAGGCGCGCGGCGTGGTGGCGCTCGCGCCGGACCTGCTTGTGTCCGGGGTCCGTGGACTGTTGGAGAGGGCTGCGAAGTGGGGTGAGGACGTTGGCTAGGTCTAGGCCAGTTGCGATCACCCGCCTCGTTTCCATGATCAACTACATCAGCCGCCACCCGGGAGTGAGCGTTGAACAGTTGGCGGAACACTTCGGGCGCACGCCACGCCAAGTCCGCTCCGACGTGGAACTCTTGGACCAAGCGGGCATCGATGACTTGCTGCCGGGGCGGACGTTAGAGATCGACTGGGACTTGTATGAGGACGAGGACCGCGTTGAACTGTTCACTTCACTCGAAGTGAACTCTCCCATTGCTCTCACGGGTGAAGAGGTGGCGCGCATCATCTTGGGGTTACAGATGATCGCGCCCTCTCTGAGTGAGGGTGAGCGAAACGAGCTGCCCTCAACTATTTCCACGCTGCTCGCCGCGTCTTCTCAAAGTCCACCGATCGGGGATGGAGTCCAAACGGTGGTCCCACTGGTTGACTCCGCCCACTTCGCTCAAGTGTTGGACGCCATCGAGTCTGAGGGGTGCTTGAGCATCGACTATACAAACGCTGCGGGAGTCTCTTCCAGTAGGGATGTGTGGCCAACGGGACTGGTTGCGGAACGCGACGGGTGGGTGATGAGCGCATGGTGTTCGACGCGTGGCGAGGCCCGCTCGTTCCGACTTGACCGCGTCACCTCACTGAAAGCGTGTGAAGGGGAGCCTCACCGGCCCCCGCGCGGGCGGTCCCAGAAGACCGATGTTGACTTGGGGGAAAACGTGGAAGTCACGCTTTCCCGCGACGCTGAATGGGTGCTCGGTGAATCGGTCGCGAAGCAGGCGAAACGGACCCGGAACTCTATTGTCGCCACATTCGAAGTGTGGGACCCTTCTTGGCTGGCCGCCGAACTGTTGGCCCTAGCCCCCTACGTTGAACAAACTAAACCTGAAGAGCATCTAGTGCAGGCAAGAAACTTTGCGAGGGAAGCGCTGGACATTTGGAACCAAATCCCGCCCCCCGGCGGAACAAAAAAGGATGAGCATGAGTGACAAACAGCCCTCCGCTTGGGAGAGGATGCAAGAATTCCAAGCCAACCAGCAGCTGGAAGAAACGGGAGTAAGTGCCTACCTGGACACCCTCCCGTACTCTCCGGACCCCTTCCAAGAGGAAGCCCTAAACTATGTTGCGCTTGGGGAGACGACGTTGGTGTGTGCGCCGACGGGAGCCGGGAAAACAGTGGTGGGGGAGGGAGCCGCTTTCCTCGCTCACATGCGAGGGGAACGAGCCTTCTACACGACCCCCATCAAAGCGTTGTCCAACCAGAAGTATCTGGAACTGGTCGACAAGTTCGGAAGTGAAAACGTTGGCCTGCTGACGGGTGACACTTCCATCAACGCTTCCGCGTCCATCGTGGTGATGACAACGGAAGTTTTACGCAACATGATCTACCAGGGCGCCGACTTGTCTTCACTGGGCGCCGTTGTCCTAGATGAGGCCCACTACCTGTCAGATAAGTTCCGTGGCCCCGTTTGGGAAGAAGTCATCATCCAACTTCCACCCCACGTTCAGATCGTTGCCCTCTCAGCGACCATCTCTAACTGGAAAGAGTTCGCCGCGTGGATGTAGGCGGTGGGGGGCGCCTGCCGGTCGGTGATCGACAACAAGCGCCCCGTCCCCCTCTACCAGCAGATGGTGGCGGGCGGGAACCTTTACCCCCTGTACGCGCACCCGAAAAAGGCTGCGCACTCAAAGAACCCGGCCAGTGAACCCCTCAACCGGGCCCTGCTGGAGGTGTACCGGGAAATGTCGTCCCGACCCAGGTATGGGAGGGGCCGCAGGGGAGACTGGGATCAGCCCCGCGCCTCCCGCCCTCGTCCCTACTCCCGCCGCCCACCCCTCGCCCCGTTGGGGGACCGCGACTTGCTTCCAACCGTCGTCTTCATCTTCTCGAGGGCGGGCTGCGACGAGCCCGCCGCTGAGGCCGCAACGTACGGCCTCGACCTCACCAACCGGGACGAGAAACGAGAGATCCGCGCAGCAACCGACGCGGCCCTCGCAGAGATCCCCATCGCGGACCACGGCGCCCTCGGGTTGGCGAGGTGGGCCCAAACCCTAGAGATGGGTGTGGCCCCCCACCACGCGGGCCTGCTCCCGCAGCAGAAGGAAACCACGGAACTGCTTTTCACGCGGGGCCTACTCAAGATTATTTTCGCAACTGAGACGCTCGCCCTCGGCATCAACATGCCCGCCCGCACCGTCCTACTCGAGTCCTTAGAGAAGTGGGATGGCAGTGAACACGTGCGGATCTCTCCACGGGACTACACGCAGCTCACTGGACGCGCGGGGCGGCGGGGGATTGACGTGGAGGGGCACGCTGTCGTCCCCTTGCGCACTGACGCCACCCCCGAAGAGGTCGCTGCGCTTTCCTCCGGCCGCAAGTACCCACTGGACAGCGCGTTCCACCCGAACTACAACATGGCAGTGAACCTTTTGGGGCGGGCAACCGTGGAACAGGCACATGAGGTCCTAGAGTCCTCCTTCGCCCAATATCAGGCGGACGCGTCCGTGGTGTACCTGTCCAGGGACCTACGCAAGATCGATGAGGAAACCCGGGAGACCAAAGCCGCACTCGAATGCGAGTATGGGGACGCCGCCGAGTACTTTGAGCTCCGCGACCGCTCTTCCCGCCTGCAAAAACGGGCTGCGAAGCTCGCGCGAGAAGACCGGAAACAGTACTCCCTAGACGTCCTCAAGGGGCTCCAACCGGGGGATGTGATCGACTACCGGAGGGGTAGGCGCAGGCGGCAAGCAGTGGTCGTCCAAGGTCCCTCAGGGAACTTTAGTGACCCTCTAGTGAAGGTTGTGGTGGATGATGGGCGGCTGGCGACCGTAGGGCCGCGCGAAGCCCAAAACGGGTTGGACCTTCTTGGCCGCATCTCCATCGAGGGGCGCAGTGGGCGGCGCCCGAAGGACCGCTCGTCCCTAGCCGACGATGTCCGGGAGCTGCGTGCTCGCAGTGCGAGGAAGAAGGGTTACAAGCGTCCCGGCGATGAGACACAGAGGGTGCTGAAAGAGTCCAGGCTGCTCGAGGACCAAGTGCGCTCCCACCCCGTGCACGCCTGCCCCGAACGGGAAACGCACGCCACCCTGGGCCACCGGTACGCGCGTCTCCTTCGGGAGAGGAACGAGGTCGCAGCAGCGATCAACACGCGCACAGACCAAATCGTGGGCGAGTTCGAACAAGTGTGCGAGGTGCTGCGCGCCATGGACTTCCTAGACCCGAACGTGGTCGTGGAAGACGGCCAAGTCACCGACCAGGTGACCGCTCGTGGGGAGAGGCTCCGCAGAATCTTCGGCGACCGGGACCTACTGATCGCCCTCGCCCTCGCCAACCGTTCCTGGGAGGACTTGGGGCCGGAAGAACTGGCTGCCATTGTTTCCGCCGTCGTGTTTGAGCCGAGGGGGGATGACGTGGAGGCTGGCGCGCCAACCTCCTTCCCCACTTTGGGACTGGAGCAGGCTTGGCATGAGCTGGAGGCTCTTTACACTCAGATCCACCGGGAGGAAGAGAAAGTGGGCCGGGTCATCACGAATGAGCCTTCCGCGGTGATGATGAAAACGGTTTACGACTGGGCGAACGGAACCTCTTTAGTGAAGATCATGGAACGCACTGACCTGTCCGGAGGCGACTTCGTGCGGTGGGTGCGTCAGGTTGTGGACATGCTGGACCAGATTCGCCGCTCGTCCACTGACAAAGAGGACCCGACGGTTCAGGCTGCCACGAAGGCGCGGAGCAAGTTGCTGCACGGGGTTGTCGCTTGGACAGAGTTCGCCTGAACCTAATCGACTTGGAAACCCTCAACCAAAAACGTCTAGGTGGGGGAGGCGCGAGCCTGAAACGCACCACGCTAGACCTAGTTTCACTGTTAGCGTCCGGCTTCGCCCTCGCTCTCGCTTTCCCTCCCCACTCGTGGTGGCTGCTGTCTTTCCCAGCCGTCGGGGCGCTGATCAAGGTGGTGGGGGGCGTGAGCCCCGGGCGGGGCGCCGCCTACAGCGCCATCTGGATGATGGCGTTCATGCTGCCGCTCATCTCTTGGACCCAGGTGGCGACGGGCGACACTTACATCGCATGGTTCGCTTTGGCGGGCGCTGAGGCAGCGTTCGCAGCCTTCTGGGGGGCAGCGTTCGCCGCGACCAAGATTTGGAAGTTTGCGCGAACCATCTTCGGTGAAGCCGCGGTGGCCGCCTTGCTTTGGGTGGCAGTTGAAGAACTGCGGTCCCGCTACCCGTATGGGGGGTTCCCGTGGGGGAGACTCGCCCACCCCCAAGTTGATTCTCCCCTCGTCGCCTTCGCCCCACTTGGTGGCGAAGTCCTCGTCTCCGCTGTTGTGGTGTTCATGTCGGTGCTGCTCATGCGTTCTCTCACGATCCCACCCAGAACGTCCGACCTGGGCTCAGGGTTCGTTTTCTCGCGGGCTGCAGCCACCTTTACCGCCCTAGCGATCCTCATCGGCTCTTCCACCTATAGCCTCCCAACGGCGCCTCAAACTGGTTCCCTGCGGGTGGCGGTCATTCAGGGCAACGTGGAAGTCCCCATGTATGAAACGTTCAACACGCCCCGAAAGGTGACCGGGAACCATGCTCGCGTCACTTGGGAGATGCTGGAAGCCGGCAATGAGGTGGATCTGATTGTTTGGGGTGAGAACGCTGCCGACATTGACCCTAGGGAAGACCCCGAAACTGCTCTCCTCATCGATGAGGTGGTGAATGAGGCGGGTGTGCCTGCCATGCTGGGGATCATGGAGTACGAGGAGAACACTCGTTACAACTGGCTGGCGATCTGGGACCCCAACGACGGCCTGCTAGATGCCATGTACGGAAAACAGCATCCGGTGCCGTGGGGCGAATACATTCCGATGCGCTCCATCACCGAGATCCTGGCCACCGCAGCAGCGCAGGTCGGCGTAGATATGAGCCCGGTTGATAACCCGGCGCTCCTCACCGTCGCACTGTCAGACGGTAGGCGAGTGCCCCTAGTGGTCGGGATCTGTTTTGAGGTCGCCTACGAGCAACTCCTCCTAGAAGGAATCCTGCTCGGTGGGGAAGCCATCATGATTCCCACCAACAACGCCCACTTCCAAAACAGTGCCGAGTCCGTCCAACAGCTACAAATGGGGCAGTTCCGGGCAGCAGAGTTTTCCCGCGCCATGATCCAAGCCTCCACCAATGGGGTCTCAGCAGTGGTATCCCCAGACGGAAAGATCACCCAGGTCACTGGGACGCAGGAAGCGGACTACCTAGTCGCCGACATCCCCCTACGCAGTTCAATAACGCCGTTCGCCCACGTGGGGTCCTGGATGCCGACAGCAGTGATGGTCATCGGGTCCCTGATGGGCCTCTGGGCGCTGGTTGCTCACCGCCGAGACGCCAAAGGGCGCCGCGCGAACGACTAGCCGTTCCTGTAATCCTGGTCGACGATCAGTTCGCCCGAACGTAGGGCTTCCAACTGTTCACCTAGGACAACCGCGAGCTCTTCCAAGCTTCGGCGCTCCAAAAGCATGTCCCAGTGGGTGCGGACAGGACGCACCTTCTTCTTTTCCTCTTCAGCGGGGTCATCACCTAGGTATTCACCCATTTCACCGCAACGGCATTCCCACTTCAGCGGCGGGGCAACGTCAGCAGCGAAAGGAACCATGAACTCGTGGCCGTTCGGGCACACGTAACGTGCCTCAACACGGTCTGCGAAGACAACGCCAGCTTCCGATTCTAAAGACTTCGAACCCATTTGCATTCCTCGCAGTGCGCGATCAGCCAAGGTTTCCTCCTAAGTGGGGTCAAGACCCTCCTGCACCCAACCGACCATTATAGTCGGTGCGGCCGGGCCTTCTGGCCTCAGGCCTGTTCGCTGTTAGGGCAGCCCCGCAGAAAAGACACGCTCGTTAACCCCGGTCCGATAATGTATATTATGTCAGATTGCAGGGAAGTTGGGCCTGGCCCCTTATCAAAGGTCTGAAGCATCCGATGCGACCGGTCACGGCGGTCTCCCCGACTGCCGGCACGAGGGCACCCTCAGTCTGCGAGGCTCATCCCCGCTATTGGCACCGGCTAGTAGATGATGCGGAAGTCCGTCAACCCCAACGACTTGGCTGGCTTGCGGTGCATCCGACGGATCTTGAAGCGATGGTCCCCAGAGCGCAGCCATGCGAGCAGACGGTCAGTCTGGTAGCCGAGTCCCTCCAAGTGCAGCGTCACACTGCCGTCGGGCTCGTTGCGGGCGAAACCTGCGAGCCCAATCTCTTCAGCCTCCCAGAAGACGCTGTAACGGAAACCAACGCCCTGGACGCGCCCATGGACGGCCACGTCACAGGAGCGGAACTGGCGGTCGCTGGGCATCAGGATGCACTCCTTCGGCTGCGGCGGCGGGCGAGCTCACCCAGTCCAATGACCTTGTCGTCAGATTCGACTGGGAAGTTAGCGAGGGTCCCCTCCACTTCCCGCCACACTTTACCGATGGCGATGCCGAAGACTCCCTGACCACCTTGGAGAAGGTCAACGATCTCATCAGCTGAGGAACACTCATAGACGGAGGCCCCATCGGACATGAGGGTGATGGTCGCGATATCGTCGACCCCACGGTCCTTGAGGGCTGCGACCGCGACGCGGACTTGTTGCAGGGAAATCCCCGCGTCGAGTAGGCGCTTCACGACCTTGAGAACGAGAATGTCTTTAAACGAGTAGAGACGCTGACTGCCGGAACCGGTGGCTGCGCGAAGTGATGGTTCAACCAGTCCAGTCCGCGCCCAATAGTCCAGTTGACGGTAAGTGATGCCGGCCGCCTCGCAGGCGACGGGCCCCCTGTAACCGGATTCAACATCGATGCTGGCCAGTGGGTCCCCGAAGAGCATGGGCTGGCGAGTCTTCGGTTGGATCTTCGCCTTAAGCTCGTTCGTCACATTTGCTCCTTCAGTAACCCTCTTCGATCCCCGCCCCCCAAACCTATGATTTGGGATATCTGGGGTCAATGATACCCACGGCGAGCCACAACGGTGCGCGCCCCGCGCGGCGTTTCCGCCCCGCTACTCTTCCGTCAGAGCCTCCATCGCGGCCCGGAGTAAGGACGAGTGCAAGTCAGCGAGCAACGTCGCCAACTCTTCCGCGCGGGCTTGGCGACGCTCAAGATCGCCTGGGCGATCCCGCCTCATGGATGACAGCAACACTTGGTCGATGAGGTCCGCGCTGCGCTCCACCCCACTTCTGACAGTCCGCAGGTTCCTCGCAGGGATCCCAGCTCCAATGAGCGCACCGATCTTCTGCACCACGGCGACGGTGGCTGTGGAGAAACTCCCGCCCAACGTCGGCGTTATCAAGCCGAGCTTCACGTACTGTTCCAGCCCCTCGCGGGTCACGCCCGTCAGGTCTGAGAGTTCACGCACAGTCAAGTGATCTTCACCTATAGGTAAAACCGTTTCACCCTCGGAAGCAACGATCCGCGGCCCGCTAGCAGGCTCCACAGAGTATCCCGCGTCCAGCGCTTCCAACTGCTCCCCTATCACTTTCAAAGGGGCGTACGAATCCCGTTGCTGGATGAGGACGAACCTTATGCGTTCAACGTCTGCCTGACTGTATTTCCGGTAGCCGGATGCGCTCCGCTGTGGGGACACTAGCCCCTTCTCTTCCAAGAAACGGATCTTGGACACAGTGGTGGCCGGAAATTCCTTCTCCAAGATCTTCACCACTTGGCCGATGGCGTAGACGGGCTTCCTTGAGGCGCCGTGGGGCCAAGGTGCCTCACCCGCCTCTTCGGGTGACTGTGCGCTCCCCAAAGGCTTCGCGGGAAGGCTCATTGCGCCTTCGTTGAGGGCTGATACGTCAACCTGTATTTGCCGATCTGGACCTCATCTCCAGTGTCCAGCATCGCCTGATCGACCCGCTCACGGTTCACATAAGTGCCGTTTAGAGCACCAGAGTCCCTGACAAGGTGGCGGCCATCTTTAGCGACGAACTGGCAGTGTTTCCTAGACACGGTCACGTCGTCTAGGAAAATGTCTGAAGATGGGGAGCGCCCAGCATTCGTGATCTCGCTATCCAACAGGAAGCGGGCGCCCGTATTAGGGCCCCTCTGCACAATCAACAGCGCAGAGCCTGGAGGAAGAGCTTCCACGGCCTGCCGGTCACGGCTGGACAAGGGAAGAGGAACAACTTCGTCGGCGCCCTCAGGAACAGCGCCAAAGAAAGCGGTACTAGTTCGGTCGAAGTCTTCTTCGCTAGACATTCGGTCTCCTTTGGGTTGCTGCCAGAAACACAAGTGTAGTCCATGTTACCGAAACGTGACCATCCCCATGGCGAGTCAGAGGCTGTGATGAAAAAAGAAGTGGCGCCCTACTCTGAACCCAAAGTGGCGAACACAGGGTCGGCCACGGTCGCAACCGAGTCGATCTTCACCATCGGAGACTTCTCAACCTGCACTTCGGAGCCGTAACCGCGCTGCTGACTGTTCGCTCCCCCACGGATCTCCAAGGCCATCGCTAAAGTTTCCGGGTCCCCGATGGCCCGCCAAACATAGGGCGGGGTGATGACCGTCCCGTCAACTATGACGCCCTCTCCCCCGGAGGAAGCGAACCAAGTCCGGCCCGTGACCCTCACGCCATTGATCTCGATTGCCTCCGCGCCCGCGTTGCGGAGCTCAGCCAAAGTCGTCACGAAGACACTGACAGGAAAAGGTTGGGCTGGAGCACTAGTAGTGACCACCACGCCCGGCCCGGATGCAGGGACGACCCCAGCGGAAACCTCAGCCCTCCACAGTGTCTTCTGGGCAGCTTCCGCAGCAGCCTCCTCGTTGTCTGCGGCCTCACTCAGTTCCTCCAACTGTCCCTGTAACTCGGACCTTTCGGCCCGCAAGTCGTCCTCGCGCAACTGCAGCTCCCCCAGTAGGGTCACCAACTGCTCCTCCGATAGCCCCGCGAGAGGATCCGCACTGTGGGAACGCACAGTCGTCGTTGCGGCGGCCCCAAGAAGTAGGAGCATGAGGAAAAACAGGATGTGGATTGGGCGGGGACGCTCACTAACCCACGCACCAAACTTGCCAGCAGGAATGCCGCGTCGTCCCCCCACTTTCGGGGTCTTCTGCCAGGGTTTGTCCGCCATGGTCAGGCCTTGAAGATGAGCCGACGGACCGACGCAGCGTTAGAGAATATCCTGATGCCAAGCACGACTATCACGGCCGTTGTCATCGCCCCACCCACACCCAACTGGGTGCCTAGGAACACGAGAAGGCAGGCGACGAGGACATTCCAAAAGAAAGACGCCACGAACACCCGGTCGGAAAACACGCCCTCAAGCCAAGCGCGGAAAGCTCCAAACAGTGCGTCGAGAGCGGCGACCACGGCTACCGGCAGGAAAGGTTGTAAAGCGACGGGTATTTCGGGGTCAAACACAAGACCTAGGATCACGCCCAGTATCAGGCCCGCTGCAGCAATCATGAATCCCTACCCCTCATCCTGCTCTAATCTTGCCTGCTCCGCCTTCTCCTGCTCCGGATGACGGGCCACGCGCAGCTCGGTGAAAAGCCCCGGCAAACTCAACATTGGCGAACGCGTCACCGAAACGCCTATACCCGACTTAGCCTCCAGCTCATCCACTTCCCGCCCGCTCTCCCCCACCTCCAAGGCGTCCGACATCTGCCCTGGATCCCCGATCACTTCTAGAACATACGGTGAGGCGACTGGTGTCAGGTTGACGAGAATCGCGGAGCCCGCAGTGCGAACGGTGGTGGCGGGCCCCACCCGCTTACCGTTCAAAGCCATGGCCTCCGCCCCCGCCTGCCAAAGGATGTTCATCACTAGTCTAAGGTCAGAGTCTGTCACTTGGGCTTGAGACCCCGTGGCACCTGGGCCCCTATCAGTTATCTGCACTACGACGCCTGGGCCCGACACTCGTTCTGAGGCGGCCCCCAAGGACAGCGCGAACGGTGTTCCCCCACTCGGATCACTGGTGGTTTGAAGCCCCTTTATCTGTGCTTCAAGCCGGGAGTTCTCCGTCTCGAGCGCCAACGTGTTCTCCTCGAGGGATTCCACGTGCTCACGCATCTCTGAAGTCGCCTCGTTTTCGAAGAGGACGGAACTGCGCAGTGAGCGAGCTGCTGCCGTAGTCCCGAAAGCGAGCCCACCGACGGCAACGAACGCTAAGAGACGCAGCCAAGGGCTGCGCCGCTGGTGCGGCCGGGTCGCCGCCTCCCTATATCCGGGGTCTAGGGCATTTTGGATGATGGTCTGCAACAGCAGCATGGAAGCGGCCGGGTCCTTAGCCACCGGCTTGCGGTCCGCCTCGCCTAGATTCCGCTGCTCATCCACGCCTATAGGATACTTCTATGCACACGATTAACGACTTGCGCCCCTCCACGGAGCCTCTGACCCTGAAAGACATTGCGAACGGCTTCGACATTTGGGAGGCCCGGTGGCTGGATCCCTCAGGGCGCCAGCGGTGCGCCAGTGACATTGAAGAGTTAGGAGCGGTCGTAGAAGTAGCGTCCCTCCCCGTTTCAGGTGTGACGATGTCCAACTGGGACATTGAGGAAGGCTGGGCTTTCGTGGGGGTGCCGGGCGACCGCCGCCACGGAGCAGTGTTCGCCAAAGACGCCAAAGACCGGGGGGCACACCTCTTGGTCACGGATGACGAAGGCGCGGTGTTAGCAGCGGACGTTGGCCTTCCGGTACTGGTGGTGGAAAACCCGCGAAAAGCCGCGGGAGTCATTGCCTCTCAGCTGCACGCAAGCGACATTGATGACCTGACCCTCGTGGGGGTCACTGGGACCAATGGGAAGACCACCACCACCTACCTGCTGCGCGCTGCTCTCGCACCCATCTGTGAACCGATGGGCGTTCTGGGGACTTTAGAAGTTGACACTGGGGACCGCAAGATCGCTGCGGAACGGACGACACATGAGTCACCCGTGGTTTACCGGACTCTCGCCCAGGGGGCTCAAGCGGGGATGGAGGGCATGGTCGTGGAAGTGTCCTCTCACGCGCTCAGCCTCAACCGCGTGCAAAACGTGTTGTTCGACCTTGCAGTGTTCACGAACCTGCAACACGACCACCTCGACTTCTACAACAACAGCATGGACCTCTACTTCCGCGCGAAAGCTGAACTGTTCTCACCCGAACACGCTAAGGCGGGCGTGGTTGGTGTCGACGACAAATACGGTAGGGAACTGGCTAGAAACGCGCAGATTCCCGTGACTACTGTCCAAGTGGCAACCGATGATGCCCCGGACGTAGGTGATGCGCCCCTGTGGAAGGTGAGCGACGCGAGGGCGGACGCCAAGGCTTTCGGCACCCGCTTCACACTGCGGGCTCCAAGCGGGGAAACGTGGGAGGCTTTTTGCCCAATCCCAGGTTCCGTGAACGTCCAGAACGCTGCGCTTTCTATTGTGGGGGCTCGCGTCCTCGGCGCCAGTGTGGAAGACGCGATCGAAGCGGTGTCGGTTGCCCCCTCCATTCCCGGCAGGATGCAAACGGTTCCGAAAAGGTCCCCCCACCAGCCAAAGGTGGTTGTCGACTACGCTCACACCCCTGAAGCCATCGAACAGTTGCTGCTCGACTTCCGGGAGTTGACGGCGGGGAACCTGATCGCTGTCTTCGGAACTGACGGGGACCGGGACGCGACCAAACGGAAGCCCTTGGCGCGGATCACCGCGGAACTTGCAGACGTTTTGTGGGTGACGGATGAGAACCCCCGCACCGAGGATGCGGCCTCCATCCGAGCGCAACTCTTGGAGGGCGTACGCGAAGCCCGCCCGGACATGGAGAACGTGTTTGAGGTCGCAACTTCCCGGCGTGACGCGATCAGGGAGGCGATTTTAGCGGCGGAACCTGAGGACACGATCCTGATCTTTGGGAAAGGCGCTGAGCCTTACCAAGAGATTCGGGGAGTGAAGCACCGCCACCTAGACGTTGAGGTTGTCGAGGACGTCTTCGACTCCACGAAGTAGACTTAGGTTCAAGTAGCGCCTGAGAAGGGACACTAGTGACTGACAACGTTGAAGCCGAGGACACACCCGAACCTCAAGATGCCTCGCTGGCGACGATCATGGCTGAGGACTTGGCGCGTTACGACCTCGGTGAAGAGGACCTTGAACTTCTCAAAGCATCCGAAGATGGCAGTGAGCCGATGGCGGAGGTCGCCCCACGTCCAGTGGTCGCCGTGATCGGCAGACCAAACGTGGGGAAGTCAACCCTAGTCAACCGCATCCTCGGGAAACGCGAAGCCGTGGTGCAAGACATTCCGGGAGTGACCCGTGACCGCGTCATGTACGAAGCGAACTGGGCGGGCAAAGACTTCGTCGTCGTCGACACAGGCGGCTGGGAAGTGAACGTGAAAGGTCTGGACCGGAAGGTCGCTGACCAAGCGGAGCTCGCCGCTGAACTCGCTGACCTCGTGGTCTTCGTGGTGGACGCGAACGTGGGGGCGACCTCAACGGATGAGCGCGTGGTGGAGATGCTCCGCGCCAGCGGCAAACCCGTGATCCTAGTGGTGAACAAGGCGGACTCCGTCATCCAAGAAGCTGAGGTGCATGGGCTGTGGGCGCTGGGGCTCGGTGAACCGTTCCCCATCTCAGCACTCCACGGGAGAGGCGCGGGCGACCTGCTGGATGAAATCGCAAAGCAGCTGCCGAAAAAGTCCGCCCACCCGGTTTCCACCTTCGGACAGGCGCCAGCGAGAGTCGCCCTCATTGGCCGACCAAACGTAGGGAAATCGTCCCTGCTCAACGCTCTCGCTGGGGAGGACCGTGCTGTCGTCCACTCCCTTGCAGGCACCACCCGCGACCCAGTGGATGAGTCGATTTGGATGGATGGCCGAGAATGGAAGTTCATTGACACTGCTGGTGTGAAAAGGCGGATGCACCGCGTGTCCGGCGCCGACTACTACGCCTCCCTGCGCACGCGAACCGCCCTCGAGCGGGCGGAGGTCGCCCTCGTCCTCCTCGACGCCGCCGAGCCCCTGTCCGACCAAGACTTGCGGGTCATTCAAGACGTCGTTGATGCTGGCCGCGCCCTCGTCATCGTGAACAACAAGTGGGACTTGGTGGACGAGGACCGCAGGTGGGACATGAAACGTGAAGAGGACCGCGACCTCTCCCACTTCTCTTGGGCGCCCCGAATCAACGTGTCAGCGAAGACGAAGTGGCACGTGAACCGGATCCCGCGAGCACTAGACGCTGCCCTGGAAGGGTGGGAGACCCGCATTCCCACGGGGAAACTCAACGCTTTCTTAGGGAGACTCGCCTCCGCTCACCCCCACCCGCTTCGTGGGGGGAAGCAGCCGCGGATACTCTTCGCCACCCAACCAGGTACGGCCCCACCCAGGTTTGTTTTGTTCACCACGGGTTTCTTGGACCCCTCCTACCGCCGGTTCATTGAGAGAAGGATGCGCGAAGAGTTCGGTTTCGTTGGTTCACCGATCAAGCTCTCCGTCCGAGTCCGGGAGAAAAGAAAGAAGTAGCCGCAGTGGCTAAGAAACCCCTTTTCGACTCTTACGTCGCGTTGGGTGACAGTTTCACCGAGGGACTAGGTGACGCGCTGCCCAACGGTTCCCTGCGAGGCTGGGCTGACAGGGTAGCCGAGGGAATCTGCTACAACCGGGTTCGAGCGGGCCTCACCCCAGTGACGTACGCGAACCTCGCTATACGAGGACGGAAGGTCTTACCCGTCATTGAGGAGCAGGTGCCCCCCGCCATCGAAATGGGGGCGGACTTGGTCTCTTTCAACGCGGGCGGAAACGACATTTTGCGTCCCGGGTTCGACCCCCACCCAAAGTTGGACCGGATTTTCGGGGCGGTTCAGCAAATGGTTGATGCGGGCAGCCACGTGCTCTTGTTGTCTGGCCCGAACGCTGGACACAACCTCCCACTGGGTGGGGTCTTCTCGGCGAGGGGCGCGGTCTACACGGAGATCACTGCGGCGCGGGCAGCCGAACTGGAAAACGTCACGTTCGTGGACAATTTTTCAGACGAAGGTTTCATCAACTCGGGGTATTGGTCGGAGGATGGACTCCACCTTTCCACGGCAGGACACTTGCGGGTTGCAGCCAACATTTTGGACGCCTTCAACCTCGACTACCCCACTTGGTGGAGGGACCCCAGAGAAGAGCCGGAAGACGATAAGTCTTTCACGTCGCTTTCCTACGCGAGAGACTACGTGGCGCCCTGGGTGGGGAGACGATTGACGGGCCGGTCTTCGGGGGATGGAAGAAGTGCGAAGCGGCCTAGGCTTACCCCGTGGACCTGCTCCCCCAACTCACGTGGGGACATCACTTGGTGGGAGGCGCCGAAGGGCGGACGCCACTGAGAAGACGGCTGGCACGGTCTTTACAATCAGGAATAGTGACACCCAGCGTGGGTGAGAGAAACGGAGACACCAGGTGGCAACACAACCAGAAACTCAAGGTCTGATCGGCCGCTATCGCGAGTGGCTGCCCGTGAAGGAAGGCGACCCCATCATCACTTTGGGTGAGGGTGGCACTCCCCTCGTCTACGCCCCCTGGCTGTCAGACAAGGTGGGAAACGAAGTTTGGTTGAAGGTGGAGGGCGCTAACCCCACGGGTTCCTTCAAGGACCGGGGCATGACTGTCGCCGTTTCCGTGGCGGCAAGAGAAGGCGCTGAAGCAGTGGTTGCCGCCTCCACGGGCAACACTTCGGCCTCCGCCGCCGCCTACGCTGTCCGCGCTGGCATGACCCCCATCGTTTTGTTGCCGGCCGGGAAAATCGCGATGGGGAAGTTGGCCCAGTCCGTGGTGTATGGAGCGCAGATTGTGCAGGTGGACGGCAACTTTGATGACTGTTTGGAAGTCGCGAAAGAGCTGGAGAAACGCTACCCGGTGGCCCTCGTTAACTCTTTGAATCCCAACCGCATTCAAGGCCAGAAGACTGCTTCCTTCGAGATCATTGACACGTTGGGTGACGCGCCAGACATTCACATGCTGCCCGTAGGCAACGCGGGGAACATCACGGCTTACTGGCTGGGATTCAACGAATACTACGATGCTGGCAAGGCGTCGAAGCGCCCCCAAATGTGGGGATTCCAGGCGGCCGGCGCGGCCCCACTGGTGTTGGGCCACCCAGTTCTAGAGCCCGAGACGGTAGCGACCGCGATCCGCATCGGCAACCCCGCTTCCGCGGCGCAGGCTCTGGCTGCCCGTGATGATTCGGGTGGGCGGATCGGCTCGGTCACTGATGAACAGATTCTGGCCGCCCAAGCCCTCCTCGCTGCTAAAGAGGGCGTGTTTGTGGAACCGGCTTCCGCCGCGGGGGTTGCGGGAATGCTGCAGGCTCACGAGGACGGCACCCTCCCCGTTGGTAAGACCATCACGATCACGGTCACGGGCAACGGTTTGAAAGACATTGACACTGCGCTCGCAGGTCGCGAAGTGGAAACCGAACTGGTGGAACCGAACGTGGAGGCTGTTGCGGCGCTACTGGGCCTAAAGGCAGATGAACACAACTGAACTGGTTCCACTGCCTAAGGGCAGGCGGGCGCGCGCTTTCGCGCCGGCAACCACCGCTAACCTGGGCCCCGGCTTCGACACCTTAGGTTTAGCGCTCTCTTGGGTGGACGAAACTCGGGTTGAAGTAACCGAGTCCGGGGTGGAAATCGGAATCAGTGGTGAGGGCGCGAGCACCCTCCCCCGCGGTGAAGACCACCTGATGATGCGGACCTTGAGGGAAGGCCTCGCAGACCTGGGGTTCCAAGCCCCCGGCTTGTCTTTGACCTCCCACAACACGATCCCGCTCAGTGGGGGTTTAGGGTCGTCCTCGGCTGCCATCGTCTCCGCCTTGGGGCTGGCTTGGGGGCTGGCGCATCCAAGAGAACCGCTGGATAGAAGCTGGGTGTTTCAGGTGGCGGCGCGCATTGAGGGGCACCCAGACAACGTGGGGCCCGCTGTGTTCGGCGGACTGGTCCTCACCCGGCAAAACGCCGAGACCGAGGCGCCTCAGGCCGTGAACCTAACCGTCAACGACAGCTTGAGGGTCGCTGTGGTCGGGGTGCACGAGCAGGTTTCTACGGTCACCTCCCGCAGCGTCCTACCCAGGACGGTCCCGTTTGAAGACGCGGCCCAGAACACGGGGCGGGCGGCGCTGTTGGTGCACACCCTTGCGGGGGACCTCTCTCACCTGTTGGAGGGCACGAAAGACTACCTGCACCAAGATTATCGGGCGGGCCTGTACCCCACATCGCACACCCTAGTTTCGGCGTTGCGCTCCCAGGGTTTCGCTGCCGCCATCTCAGGTGCGGGACCCACCGTAGTGGTCCTACACGAAGCCGCTTCTTGGGGGGCGCTCAAAGAAGCGCTCGCCCACCTCACCACTCCCGCCATGACCGTGAAGCACTTGAGGACCGGTGAGGGGCTCCGCGTTGGCTGAAAGCCTGACCCGACTTGGCCGGGTCAGGCTGGGCCCGGACCGAGCTGCAGGCTAGGCTTCCCCAAGTTCTTCGGCAACCAGTTCCGCGATCTGCACAGCGTTCAGCGCAGCGCCCTTCCTCAGGTTGTCGGCGGAAACGAACAGGGACAGCCCCTGGCCATTGGGTATTGACCGGTCGCGCCGCAACCTACCCACGTAAGTGACGTCGGCTCCCGCCGCTTTGAGTGGCGTAGGCAGTTCGTCGAGCACGACGCCCTCTTGTCCAGCCAAAGCCGCAGCGGCCTCCTGAACGTCAACCGTCTCATCGAACTGGGCGTTGATCGCTAAAGAGTGACCCGTGAACACGGGGACCCTCACGCATGTTGCGGTCACCGCCAAATCCGGCAGGTCCAGGATGCGGCGGGATTCGTCACGCAGCTTCTGCTCTTCATCTGTCTCACCGCTGCCGTCCTCAGCCCAGCCCCCCGCCATGGGGACAACGTCGAAGGCAATGGTTTCCGGGTACACCTTCGGCTCGGGGAAGGTGACGGCATCCCCCGAGAAAGTGAGCATTTCGATTGGTTCCCCACCGGCAACGACAGCCCCAACTTGGCCAGCCAACTCTTCGACACCCGCCAAACCCGAACCTGACACTGCCTGGAGGGAAGTGACCTGCATGGAGCGCAGCCCCGCCAACTCATTCAACGCCTTGAGGGCCGGCATCGCAGCCATCGTGGTGCAGTTCGGGTTCGCGATGATGCCTAGGGGGCGGTTCCTTACAGCATCCGGGTTCACCTCAGACACCACCAGTGGAACCTCTAGGTTCTTTCTCCACGCAGAGGAGTTATCCACCACGACGGCGCCCGCGTCGGCGAAGAGGGGAGCGTATTTTGTGGAAGCCGCTCCCCCAGCACTGAACAGGGCAACATCGATTCCCTCCAAGTCTTCCTTAGATGCTGCTGTCACGTCCTCAACCACGATCTCTTCGCCGCCCCACGGCAAAGTGGTGCCAGCAGAGCGCGGAGAGGAAAATAGGCGCAGCGTCCCCACCGGGTAGTTCCGCTCCTTCAAGAGGGACAAGATTACGCCCCCCACCTGCCCGGTCGCACCGACCACTGCAACGTTCAAGCCATCCTTTTTCTCAGCCATTTTGGCCTCCCATCTGCTGAAACATCCACGGGCCCCGGGGGCCGTCCCGCCCAAGGCTACCCGCCGCCACTTTGGTAGCATCAAACGTGTCCAAGCCCCACGAGGTCCAGTGGTCAGAAGGCGCGACCATGAAAAATGTTGAAACCCCAACTGAAGCCCCAATCGTTGAAACAAAACAGGGGAAGGTGTCGGGGCTTGCTCGCCCATCCTCATTCGCCTATTTCGGGATCCCCTACGCTCAGGCGCCCATCGGGCCCCTAGCCTTCGCCGACCCGCAACCACCCAAGGCTTGGGAGGGACTGCGGGACGGCCGACTCCGCGGGGCGACCGGGCTCTTGCACACTGTCCCCGGGACGCTCGTCCCCGAACCTGCCAGGTGGGGGTCGAACGTGTTGAACCTCGACGTCTACACACCGGAGGTTGGCGAAGCAGCGAAACTACCGGTGTTCGTGTGGATCCACGGGGGCGGCTTCATCGCGGGTTCGCCAGCAGGCTCCTGGTATGACGGTCGAGGGTTCAACGCCCGCGGCGCCGTGGTCGTCGCAATTTCTTACCGGCTGGGTTTTGAAGGGTTCGGCTACGTCCCCGGCAGACCCCTAAACCGGGGGATGGCGGACTGGGTGGCCGCCCTGAAATGGGTGCAAGAAAACATCGCGGCGTTTGGTGGAGACCCGGGGCGCGTCACGATCGGTGGGCAAAGTGCGGGTGGCACCGCGGTCCTCACACTCTTCGCCGCCCCAGGGGCCCAAGGGCTGTTCCACGGCGGGTGGGCGGCCTCGCCCGCATCTGCCCTCATGCCTGAAGCGGACGCGCGGAAAATAGGGGCAAAGCTGGCAAATCTCCTCGGCGTGGAGAACACCGCGGAGGGGTTCGAGGGCATGGGTCGCGAACGGATCTACGCCACCCAGTCCGAAGCGGGCAAAACTGATGCGCGTGGGCTGAACAAACTCCAAGACCTGCGGCCCGGAACGCTACCCTACGGCCCCGTGTTGGACGGGGAGACGATCGGTGAGAGCATCAACGACTCCTACCTTCAGGGTGTCGGGACGCAGGTGCCGCTGGTCGTCGGGTCGACGACGGATGAGTTCACATTCATCATGGACAAGGTTCGCTGGCCCCTCACCTTCGTGCCGAAGAACCGCGCTCTTTCTTTCCTCGGCGCCGACGACAAACAAGCCGCGGCTTATATTCAAGCTCTCGCGTCCGAGGGCGTCACGTCAACTGCGACTGTAGCTGGCCGCTACCTCACAGACTCCATATTCCGCTCCACAGTGCTTTCCGCTGCCCAGGCGCGGTTTGAAGGGTCAAATGGGCAGGCCCGGACTTGGGTTTACTCTTTCGAATGGCCCACCCCCACCACGGGCCAGGCGATGCACTGCATCGACTTGCCGTTCCTATTCAACTGTTTGGGGGATGAAGACGTTCCCGCCCTACTCGGAACGCGGCCCCCGCAGACACTTGCCGACACTGTTCACGACGCTGCCGTCCGCTTCATCGACCGCCAGGATGAGCCGTGGCCAACCTGGTCGCCGAGCAACCCGGTAGCCCAAGTTTTCGATGAAGGGGCGCGCCTAGGTGAAACTCTGACGGACACCGCTTACACCCCAGCCGCTCACCTGCTCTAAGCGGTGGCGTGTGAGGCCGCTTCGGCGACTTTGCTGGGGGCCGCATCTAGGTCGGGGAGCTTCGCTTTCAGGGCCCGCAGAGCGTAAAGGATTGCTGCCAAGTCCACGAACTCTTGGGTGAGCGCCCCCACCATCGCTGGGATGGCGCCTGTCGCCGCGATCAGCATGAGCCCCACAGATAGTAAAATCCCGATCCAGATGGACGTTAGCGCGACCCTCACAGTGTGCTTAGCGATCGCGGAGGCGTCAGCCACCTTCGCCAAAGAGTCCGCAACGATGACAGCGTCGGCCGCTTCCCCGGCGGCGGTTGCTCCCCGGGCGCCCATAGCTATCCCAACGTTCGCGGCAGCGAGAACTGGGGCGTCGTTCACGCCGTCCCCCACCATCAACGCGGGGCGCGGCGACATGGACGCCGCAGCCTCGACCTTCTGTTTCGGGCTGAGACCCGCAAGAACATCGGTTATGCCAGCTTCCTTCCCGATCACTTCGGCGGTGCCAAGAACGTCACCGGTCAACATTTGTACGGTTTCCACCCCGTGTTGGCGCAGGTAAGAGATCACTGCGGGGGCCTCCGGGCGGATCTCGTCGGCCAACACTAGGTAGCCGGCGAAGTGCCCGTCCTCGGACACGTAAACAGCGACCTCACCGGGCGCTAAGGCTGGGCGATTTTCTTTCGGTAGCGCGGCACCCAAGTAGGGGGCGCTCCCCACCTTCACGACCGTGCCTGCCACGTGGGCCGTAAGCCCTAAGCCGGGAGTCTCTTCAACTTCTTTCGTGGAAGTCAATGCCACGCCCGCCTTCTTCGCTGCCGCAACGATCCCTGGGGCGAGGACGTGACCCGAATACTGTTCCGCGCTTCCCGCTAAGAACAGCACTCGGTTCGGGTCACCGTCTCCTACGGCTTCAACCCTGATGACGTGTGGCTGGCCGGCGGTGATCGTGCCCGTCTTATCGAATGCTGCTGAACGCACCTTCGCTAAGGTCTCGAGTACCGCGCCGCCCTTGAAGATGATGCCGTTTTTCGCACTGAACGAAAGACCACCCAGGAAAGCGACGGGGGCCGCGATCAGTAGCGGGCAGGGAGTCGCCAAAACCAGCCCTTCAGCGAAACGGACGGGGTCCCCAGAGATGATCCAGGCGCCACCCGCGATGAGCAGAGCCAGGATGGTGAAAGGCACTGCGAACCGGTCCGCTATCCGCACCACTGGCGCCTTCGAATCTTGTGCCTCCTCAACGAGGCTGATGATCTGTTGGTAAGAGGAGTCCTCGGTTGTTCGCAGCGCGCGCACGCGCACCACCTCATCCCCATTAACCGCACCGGAGGGGACTTCTTCCCCCTCCTTTTTCTCCACAGCGAGGGACTCACCAGTTATGGAGGACTCGTCAAAAGAGCCGCGCCGGCTGATCAGCGCGCAGTCAACGGGGACCACTTCACCGGGGCGAACCACCAGTACGTCCCCCACGGCGACACGGTCCGCTGGAACGTCTTCAAGTTCTTCCTTGCCGCCCACGTCCCTCACCAAGTGCGCTGTTTGGGGACTCTGCTCTAGGAGGGAGGTGAGTTCCGATTTCGCTTTGGACGCGGCGAAGTCTTCTAGGGCCTCCCCACCGGTCAACATTAGGACGATGATTAGGGAGGCACCATATTCCCCGACGGCCAGTGTCGCCACCATCGCCATGACGGCGAGAACATCCAGGCCGAAGTTGCCGGCCACCATGTCCTTGACCATCCCCACCGTCGTCCACGCCACAATCCCCGCGACGTAAGCGGTCGCCAAAACCTGTGCGGCCACGGACAGCCCCGCCTGCCACAAGATGAGGGTCGTGAGCCCAACCAGGATGGTCACCGACACCAACGGATAAGCGCGCGCGAATCGCCTAAACTTCGTCATGGGGACAGTGTCCCACGCGACTTCACTGGTTTCAACGAAGGCTAGGCTGGCCTAAGGGGGCCGAGCCCCTCGCCATCCCCCAC
>CAYFUO010000004.1:27590-34219 GCA_964346255.1 uncultured Actinomyces sp.
CACCATTGACTCAGTCGTGTGGGGGCCTGCGATGATTGCGCTCCTGCTCGGCACCCATATCTTCCTCACCGTTCGTACGTCCCATGACAAACACTGCCGCTTGGACACCGCAAGAGGGGGCCGACCGTGCCACCGCTTTAGCCACGGAAACCTTTGGGGCGCCACCCGTGGGGGTGTGGTGTGCGCCGGGGCGCGTGAATCTGATTGGTGAACACGTCGACTACAACGGCGGCACGTCCGCGCCCATCGCCCTCCCCCACTGCACTTACGCGGCGGTGACCCCCCGCGATGACCTGACCTTGAGGATCGTGAGTGAGCAGACCGGGGAAGTCGTCGAAGTTGGCTTGGAAGACTTCCCTGAGGGTGAGGGAAGTTGGGTGTCGTACGTGGCTGGAACTTTGAAGGCCCTCGATAAGTTGGGCTACTTCCCCCTCCAAGGCATGGATGTGGCGATCACCTCATGTGTCCCGTTGGGGGCCGGCCTCTCATCCTCTGCGGCGTTGGAGTGCGCAGTCGCGCTGGCAGCCGCTGATTTGGGGGAGCCCTCCGAAGAGTTCAAGGCTTTGGACGAGGACGGTAAGCGCGCTGCGCTCGCCCGCGCCTGCGTCATAGCGGAAAACGATTATGCGGGGGCCGCGACAGGTGGAATGGACCAGGCAGCGTCCCTCCGAGCCAAGCAGGGGCGCGCTTTAGCGTTCAACGCTAAGGATGGCAGCGTCACCCATGTGCCGTTGGACTTGGAAGCCTGGGACTACACTTTGCTCGTGATCGACACTCGCGCCAGCCACACTCTGGCCGACGGCCAATACGCGAGTCGTAGGGAGGCCAGCGAAAACGCTGCGGCCCTTCTGGGCTTCGACCTTCTAGCTGATGCGACCGAGGCAGACTTGGAGCGCCTCGAAGACCCACTGTTGCTGAGGCGGGCCCGTCACGTCGTCACCGAAGTGGCTCGAACGGATGACTTCTTAGAAGAGTTGAGCGCTGCGGACCCCGACCGGATCGGGGAGATCGGGCGTCTCATGACTGCCTCACACGCCTCACTGCGCGACGATTACGAAGTCAGTTGTGAAGAGCTTGATGTCGCGGTCGACGCGGCGTTGGGTGCGGGAGCGGTTGGCGCCCGAATGACTGGGGGCGGGTTCGGTGGCTCCGCAATCGCCCTCGTACCAAACGGCGTCCTCGCCCAAGTGGAAAGCGCAGTGCTGGAAGCCTTCAACGAGCGCGGCTTCCGAGCACCCGACTTGATCGAGGCGGTCGCTTCGAAACCAGCGCGGAAAGTTAGCGCCTTCTAAACCGGCTTTTCGCCCCCGAACTCGACGGGGCGAGGTCGCGTTGCAGACACAACTTGGGGCCCACCGGACAAAACCGTGTGGGCCCCAAGCATGTGTCTGTTTGTTAGCGCGTGTAAACGTCCAGCCAAGTCGGTGAGCAAGACCCGCAAGTGTCGTACACTTTGCCGACGCCACTGCCGAATGGGATGGAGAATGTGGAGCCGTGCGGCACGCCCGCGCCGGCGGCTAGGACAACGTTTCCGGCCCCGTCAGAGACGAAACCTGCGTCGCTCACGTGCCTACCGGGGATCGCTAGGCCACCACCGGGTAGAACGGACTGTGAGTAGTAGGTAAACTTGTAGCCGCCCCAGTGGATGACACCTTGGAACATGAGGTCACCCAGCGAGTATTGGCCTGCGGTGCTCGCGTTGTAGGACGGTTCTACTGCCCCCGAGTCTCCTCGGCTCACCTCAACGCTGTCCTTGTCGTCTTCGTTTTCTTCCTCAGGTTCTGGTTCGACCACCTCAGGTTCTTCAACCACGGGCAGCTCGATCTTCGTCCCAACCTCAATGATGCGGGGCGTCTGATCCTTCACCGTGATCGTGGTGCGAACGGGCGCACCGAGGGTGTGAGCGCGGGAAGCGTAAACGTGTGCGACCCCGTCAGCGCCCTCCTGTTTGACGACTTCCACGTCCTTGGGGAGGGTGTCTACCTCAACCACTTTCGTTTCGAAGGGGATGGAAGAAACCTCGACGAGTTCCACGTTGTCCGCCGCCACTTGCTGAGCACCCGTTTGAGGGGCAGCATTCGCGACGATAGCGGTCGACGGGATGAGAAGCATTGATGCGGCTAGAGCACCTGCTGCTGCGTGGCGCCGGTGCGCCGAACCAACCTTGGGCAAAAGCATAAGACCCTTTCATCCATTACCATCACCTGTCCCCAAAACCCTATCGCTGGGGGCGGGGCCCGCCAACCACTATCGCGAGATTGCGACGCACCCCTCAGGACTTAGATTTCTTGGATCGCGCCTCATCTTCCAGCTTTTGGCGTGTGGCCTCCTGCTTCGCTGCCTTCTCCGCCTCCTTCTTCTTACGCTCTTCAGCGCGTTCAGCCATCAGTTGCGCTGCGCGGTCGGGGACCAAAGCCTCCAAAGGTTTCGGCATGCGACGGTAGTTGGCGCTGCTCGTCGGAGCGTCTGGGAGCTCCACCTTCTCTTGTGGCACGTCAGTGTACGGGATGGTTGACAGCAAGTGAGAGATCATGTTGATGCGCGCGTTCTTTTTGATGTCAGACTCAACCACGTACCAAGGCGCTTGCGGAGTGTCGGTGTGAACGAACATGTCGTCCTTCGCCCGCGAATACTCTTCCCACTTCTTGACGGACTCAATGTCCATGGGAGACAGCTTCCACCTGCGTAGTGGGTCCCTCCACCGGGAGTGGAAGCGACGCAACTGTTCTTCCTCAGAAACAGAGAACCAGTACTTGCGCAACATCACGCCGTCTTCGATCAGCATGTTCTCAAACACGGGCGTCTGCCTCAAGAAAAGCGAGTACTGGGCGGGGGTGCAAAACCCCATGACCCGCTCCACGCCCGCCCTGTTGTACCACGAGCGGTCAAACAGGGTGATCTCACCGCTGGCCGGCAGGTGAGCGACGTAGCGCTGGAAGTACCACTCCCCCTGCTGCCGTTCCGTGGGAGCGGGCAGCGCCGCTATTCTCGCCACCCGGGGTGACAGGTATTGGGTGATCCGTTTGATTGCGCCACCCTTACCGGCGGCGTCGCGACCCTCAAAGATCACGACGATCCGTTTACCTTCGGCCCTCACCCACTCTTGAACTTTCACTAGCTCTGCCTGCAGCCGGTAGAGCTCCGCTTCATAAATGCTGTTCGGCAACTTCTTCGTTGTCACTTCTGTGTTAACCGTCATACCCCGTAGAATACACACCAAAAAGGGGCTGCAAACGTCAACGAGAAAGCTGCCGCGACCCGGCCCCCGCCGCGCGGGGGCACTGGGCGTCAGGCGAACGCTACGACGGGAGCCTGGATAATCTCTAGCCCCAAAAAGCGGGCTGCCCGTTCCCTACGTGACGGGTATCCCAACTCATCGATTGCTCTGGACACGCGTTCGTCCTTCACATCGTCGAACCACGGGCGCACGGTTTCGCTCAGCCCAGTGGCGAACAGGTTGTGTGCTTCCCTTGAGCGCTGCGTGTCCCTAACGGATACCACCAAATGCGTTTCTCTCTTCATCTTCACTACTCTTCTCCTCTACTCGAACCTGAGGGTTGCGCATGGTCAGCGCAGGTAGCCTCAGGTCCCGCCCGCCAAGCGGGCGCTTGCCTATGTGTTCACCGGGGTGACTCGCCAAGGGTGAACAACGAATGTACAAGCTTCTCACGGGAGCACACCAGACCACAAGGGCTTTGAGCAGCAACGCTCACAGGAGACCCTGTGAGCGTTCGAGAGTCCCCAACCCGCGAGGACCCCAACGGTGGGACTTGTGGCGGCTAAGCCGCGTGGCACTCCTAGTAGATCGCCCCAGACAGAGGCGCGACGCGAGCATCCACCGTCACAATGTCCCCTGGCGAGCCAGCCATCGTGTGAACACGGATGGAGTTAGAAGCTTTATGCGCCCCAGGAGGCATGCCGGCGACGATCACCATTTTCTCCCCGCCCTCAACGATCCGGGCGGCCCGCGCCACCTGGTCCACTTGGGCCACCATGTCGTCAGTGTGGTAGACGGTGGGCAGCTTGTACGGCTGGACGCCCCAGGAAAGGGCCAGTTGCCTGCGAGTCGAGTCGAGGGGTGTGAAAGCGATCTGTGGGATCGGTGAACGCATCCGCGACATCTGCCTGGCAGTCATGCCCGACATAGTGAATGTCACTAGGTATCGGGCATTCAAAGTTTGGGCTAAAGCGGCGGCTGACTGACAGATGACGCCCGACTGGTCAGCAAGGTATTCGCCAAGAGGCGCGACCCTGTCGATCCCGGTTTCTTCTGTCGTCTCAATGATCCGCGCCATGGTCCGCACAGCTTGAATCGGGAAAGCGCCGATGGAGGTTTCCCCAGAAAGCATGACCGCGTCCGCGCCGTCCAAGATCGCGTTCGCGCAGTCGGAGGCTTCAGCGCGAGTAGGCCTAGGGTTCTTGATCATCGAGTCCATGACCTGGGTTGCGACGATCACTGGTTTCGCGGCGCGCCGCGCCAACTCGATCGCTTCCTTCTGAACCATCGGGACCTGTTCGAGGGGCATCTCAACACCCAAGTCGCCGCGCGCAACCATGATCCCGTCGAACGCTTCAACAATCTCAGGTAGGTTCTCGACCGCTTGAGGCTTCTCAATCTTCGCAATGACCGGGACGATCACGCCCTCTTCAATCATGATCTGGCGGACGTCATTCACGTCGGAGGCGTCACGCACGAAGGAGAGCGCCACGAAATCGGCGTGCTGCTTGAGGGCCCACCTCAAATCCTTACGGTCCTTCTCGGAAAGAGCCGGGACCGAGACTGCGACGCCGGGAAGGTTGAGGCCCTTGTGGTCGGACACCATCCCCGGGATCTCCACCCGCGTGATGACATCCGTGTCTGTCACGTCAAGGACGCGGAGCCCCACGTTACCGTCGTCAATCAGCAGGCGGTCCCCGGGGCTGCAGTCGCCGGGCAGACCATCGAAAGTGGTCCCAACTAGGTCCTTGGTTCCCTCAACGTCACGGGTGGTGATGGTGAAAGTGTCGCCTTCCGCCAACTCTTGAGGCCCGTCAGCGAACGTGCCGAGACGGATTTTAGGTCCTTGAAGGTCGACTAGGACAGCAACGGCCCGCCCCGAGTTGTCGGCCGCGCGGCGGACGCGCCTAATGACTTTCTCGTGTTCCTCTTCCACCCCGTGGCTACGGTTAATGCGTGCAACATCCATTCCCGCATCCACGAGAGCCTGGATCTGGGAAGACGACTCCGTTGCCGGTCCGATAGTGGCAACGATTTTGGCTCGACGCATTTAAACACCCATTCTCAAACTTGTGTGCCGCTTCGTTCGGGCACCACGCCGCCCCCAGAATACCCTGTTTGGCCGGCGCTTATTCGCCGCAGACGCGCCGACGGAACCAAGCCCTCACCCGGCACCATCCGGCGCCACATTCGCGCCCTCCTCGTCCTCGTCAACCTCGAGGACACCCGCCTTCTTACGCGCCTCCTGCAGGCTGTCACCCGTGGACACGTAGTAGTCCACCCTCTCAGAGGGGCTCACCGTTTCAGATGCCCCCACTTTCCCCGCAACAAAGTAGACGATGATGCCCGCTACGCCCACGAGGATGGACGTCCAAGTGTTGAGCCTGAGCCCGAAAAACACGCGCGCCTCATCCAAACGCATCGTCTCCATCCAAATGCGCCCGATCGGGTAGACGATCATGTAGAGGGCAGCCACTTGGCCTGACTTGAACTTGTGGATCTTACCCAAGTAGATGAGCACTAGCCCCATGGTCACGTTCCACATGCCCTCGTACAGGAAGGTGGGGTGGAAAAGCGTGCCCTCCGCGTAACCGGGAGGAAGGTGGGCTGCGTCGATCTCCAGCCCCCAAGGCAAGTTGGTTGGCGACCCGAACAGTTCTTGGTTGAAATAGTTCCCAAACCGGCCCAGGGCCTGAGCGAAAAGTAGGCCTGGAGCGAGCGCGTCCGCGAGAGGCCCGAAGCGCTGGTGAGCGCGGCGCAACCCGATCCAAGCGCCAACCGTGCCCAAGCCCACGGCGCCCCAAATCGCCATGCCGCCTTCCCAAATGCGGAAGATGGCAAGCAGGTCGCCCCCCTCACCAAAATACCCGTACGGGGTGGTGATCACGTGGTACAGCCGCCCACCAACGATCCCGAACGGGATCGCCCACAGGGCAACGTCGACGACCACTTCGCCAACGCCACCGAAACTCTCGTACCGCCTGTACGCCACGTAGCCCGCCAACACCATGGCGGCCACCATAAGAATCCCATACGCCCGGATGGGCACGGGACCCAACCAGATTTCCCCGGTTGACGGGGAGGGGAGGGACGCTACGACTGTTGCGACGAACACAACGTTAGGCGGGATCAACGCTCTTCGCTCCCGTGACGCCCGCCTTGAGGTCGCGAGCCAGATTCGCCAGTGACTCTTTCGCTTCGTCCCAATCCGGCTTCGAAAGGGCCCTCACGAACGCTGACCCGACGATCACTCCGTCCGCGTACGACCCGATTCCGGCCGCCTGCTCCCCTGTGGAAACACCGAGGCCAACGCAAACCAGTTCCGCCCCATTGTCCCTAGTGCGCTGTACTAAGGCTTCCGCCGCCGCATCTACCGCCGCTCGTTCCCCAGTGACACCCATGGTTGACGCCG
>CAYFUO010000005.1:0-33970 GCA_964346255.1 uncultured Actinomyces sp.
CCCAAGGATCCCGTACTCTTGCATCTCGAACTCCAGCTCCTCAACCGCGTCGTTGGCGTCCTGAAGCTGCTCCATCAACGCTGCCCCGCCCTCCTGCAGTTCCTCCAAAGTGGAGGACGTTTTCTTCGCCTCAGGAACGGAACTGGAGTCGTAGACGACTGTGACCTCGTTGAGAACCATCGCCGCGGAGTCAGAGGAACTCGAGGAACCGCTGCTTGCCGAAGCTCGGCTACCCTTCACCTCCACCACCTGAAAATAGGAGGAGTCAAGGAGGATGTTGACTGTCTCGTTCAAAGCGTCTGTTGCTCCCCTACTTCGGGCGATGCTGCTGTCGAGATAGTCAAGACGTCGGTCTGTAGCGATCGCTTGCGCGCGGTCGGCTCTTTGAGCAAGCTCAAACGCTTCCGGCACACATTCCTGCAACTGGGCGGCGAGCTCTGCTGCTTCCTCATCGAAGCGTTCCGCAACCCTCTTAGCGTTCCACGCGCTGTAACCCCAAAGCCCCATAAGCACCACAGAAAGGGTCACAAAGAACGTCAACGCTGCGACGATGATGGTCCTAGTGTTTTGGCCTCCATTACCTGCCACAGGTTGAGGTGGGGGAACCTGGTATTGCGGGATGGGCGCGGTCATCTTCTCTTTCCCGTCGATTCGAAGACTGGCCATTGTTCTCACGCGCCCTGTGATGGGGCACAAAACAGCCTTCCCACAGTCCGCTCAGAACCGTCAGCGAAACATTGCTCCTGGCGTCACGAACCGCTGCCAAGCGCTTTGCGCTGTCGCCACCAACCCGTTTGGGAACGGGCATTGGCGCCGCAGCGATTGCAGCGGCGCCCCCGCCGACTTCAGGCTCATCCCCAGCAAGACACGCGACCGATTCAAGGCCCCCACACCAACCGGGCGCCGGTCACGTCGCAGCCATTCCCACCAGCGTTCCGCCTAGGCCTGTCGGGTTTGGCGCCCCCTCCTTTGCGGGTTTGAGTCTTTCAGGTAGTTGGCTGGGCGTGCGGTTCGAACTGTGGCGGGCCCATTCATCTGGGCCGATCGAACCCCACGTCAGGGGAGGGTGGGTGGGGCCGGATCCGAGTTGGCAAGACGCTTCAAAGTGACAAGGGCCGTGGTGGAGTCGATAACCAAGTCGGTGATGACCCCCGCACGCAGAGCACCAATCAGAGGCGCCGCTTTCCCGGGTCCAGCTACCACCGCGATCCGCCTCGGGATTTTCTTCAGGTCCTCCGGATTAGGGCCGGACGCGCGGGCGTTCAACTCCATGTCGGTGGAACCGTCCTCGCGCAACAAGACAGTGCACACGTCCCCCACCACCCCGTCCTTCCACGCTTCCCCCCACTCCCACGGGTCCAAAAAGTCGCCGGCGTAAACGTGGCTGGGCATAGCCGGGTCCATGGCACCCACCCCGAAAAGAGCGATGTCGCAGGACGCTATCGCATCCAACACGCGGCGAACAGACCGTTCCCTCTTCAAATAGACCTTCGTTTCCGCGTGGTCGAAGAAAGCTGGGACAGGGAAGTGGATCGCTGAAGAGTTGAAGGCACGCGCGTACGCGGAAATAATCGAGTCGGCGTACAAGGTCCCCATGTCCAAAGCGTTCGCGGCCCCATTCAACTGGACCACCACGGAACCCGACTTGGGGACGGGAACAAGGTGGGAGGCCACGGCCGTCGTCGTGTTCCCCCACGCGACCCCAAGGGTCATGCCCGGCTCCATTAACTCGGTTAGCCGCGCGGCAGCGACAGCAGCGACCGAGTGCAGTCGGGTGGCTGGACTATCCACTTCGAGGGCGTGGACGATCACCGTGTTCACGTCGAACAACCGTTTGAACTCTTCCGCGATGCTGCCCGACTCTTCGGGCGGTGTGGACACGCTTATCGTCACAATCCCGCGCTCGCGGGCGTGAGCGAGCAGCCTAGAAACCGAGGACCGGGACACTCCCAACCTGCGGGCGACAGCCGCCATGGTGAGGCCCTGCTCGTAGTACATGCTGGCCGCGGCCTGCGCCTTCTTGTCACGTTTTTCCATACGCCCCAACTCTATCTGCACATCCGTGCAGCCGCGCCGGATCGATGACCACCTGCGCGATAATGAGAACACTGAGCGGGCAAAAGTCAGTTCCGTCAAACACAGCTGCACAGCCGAGGCCCGCGACGGCCGCAAATTGGAGATGACAAAGTGGAAAAACCCGTTCTTTCAAGAGACGAAAGAGCCAAAGCAATAAGGAAGATGGCCGACGAAGGCGTCGACGTCCTGGTCATTGGTGGGGGCGTGACCGGCGCCGGAATCGCATTGGACGCAGCTACCCGTGGCCTGAGCGTCGGCATCGTTGAAGCGCAAGACTGGTCGTCAGGCACGTCCTCGCGCTCATCGAAACTGGTGCACGGCGGGCTCCGCTACCTGTACCAACTGGACTTCAAACTGGTCAGCGAATCGCTGCGTGAACGTGGCCTCCTACTCGCCATGAACGCACCCCACTTGGTGAAAGCGTTGCCGTTGCTGTGGCCGTTCAAGACGCCGGTGATTGAACGCATGTACTCCGCGGTTGGTGTGGGCCTCTACGACGCGATCGCGCAGATCGCTCACCCCGGCTCGGTGCCAATCCAGCACCACCTGACCCGTAAGGGATCCCTCGCGATCAGCCCCGCGTTGAAAGAGGACTACCTGACAGGCTCGATGGTCTACTACGACGCGAGGGTCGATGACTCCCGCCTAGTGGTCACCCTGGTTCGCACGGCTGTCCGCTACGGCGCGCAAGCGGCTCCCCGCGTCCAACTGATCGCCGTCACGAAGGACCACGTGGGCCGCGTTAACGGCGCGGACTTGTTGGACGTGGAAAGTGGCGAAGAGTTCCACGTGAAGACCGACAAGATCATCAACGCGACTGGCGTGTGGACGGAAGACACGGAGAAGTTGGCGGGCGAGGGCGGCCTCAAAGTGTTGGCCTCGAAGGGCATCCACATTGTGGTTCCGAAGGACCGGATCGACTCTGAGGTGGGCTTGTTCCTGCGCACCGACAAGTCCGTCCTGTTCATCATCCCGTGGAAGCGCTACTGGCTGATCGGCACGACAGACACCGCTTACCACGAGGACTTCCGGGACCCAGTGGCAGACGAGGAAGATGTTGAGTATCTACTCAACGAATCCAACAAGGTGCTACGCAACCCCCTGACGAAGGACGATGTGATCGGCACGTTCGCTGGCCTGCGGCCCCTGCTGCAGCCGGGAACCTTGGATGAGTCTGACTCCGCCAAGGTGTCGCGCGAACACACGGTCACAGAGGCCGCACCGGGAATGGTGGTCATCGCGGGCGGGAAGCTCACTTCCTACCGGCAGATGGCTGAGGACGCCGTCGACTACGCGCTTGGAGCCCAGGAAGCGAAACTACGCCCGTCGGTCACTGCTCGCACTCTCCTTGAGGGCGCGGACGGCTACTTCGCTGTGTGGAACAACAGGGAGGGCTTGGCTGAGAAGCACGGCCTCACCGTCGACCAGGTTGAAGACTTGTTGGACCGCTACGGTTCCGACATCGACCTGATCTTCGAGTCGATTGACGAACGCCCTGACCTTGGTGAACGTCTTGAAGGTGCTCCCGAGTACCTTCGCGCAGACGTTGCTTTCGCTGTGACGCACGAGGGCGCGTTGCACATCACCGACATCCTGAAGCGTCGCGTGCGCTTGTCGTACACGAAGGCAGACGCGGGCCTAGCGGCCCTCGACGCGGTCGCTGACATTGCGGCCGACTACCTCGATTGGGATGAGGACACGAAAGAGAGGGAGAAGCGCATTTACCGCGAGATTTGTGAAGCAGTCTCCGTGGCGCGCACCATTCCCTTGGAATCAGAGGCGCAGGCCGTCCGCGACGCGGTCGAACCTGTACGCCCATTCATCCAGGGCTGAACCTAAACGGTCCTGGGCCGACAGGGGCGCGGCGGGTCAACTTGGCCCGCTTCGCCCGAAACGCAAGCAGATGCGCTTTCAAAGCGTCTAAGGAGTAAGAAGAATTTTGTATACCGCATGGGACATTTTCGCCTCTGAGTTCTTCGGCACCGCGGTGCTGTTGACACTTGGTGTTGGCGTGGTGGCAACGAACTTGCTGCCGAAATCTAAGGGCCGCGGCACAGGCTGGCTCATGGTCAACTTTGGGTGGGGCCTCGGTGTTTTCATTGGCGTGTACGCCGCGTGGAAGACCGGTGGTCACCTGAACCCAGCCGTCACTTTGGCCAAGGTTGTTGCCTACTTGCATGACCCGTCTGTCACCCTGAACGGCGCTGCGCTGGACAGTGCGACCGCTATTCCCGTCACTGGCGCGAACGTGGCGATCTACATGATCGCTCAGATGCTCGGTGGTTTCGTTGGCGCCGTCATCGCTTGGCTAGCGTTCAAGAAGCAGTACGACGCGAAGGGCGCGACGCCTGCTGAGAAGCTCGGCACCTTCGCTACTGGTCCTGAGATCCGTTCCTACGGTTGGAACTTCGTCACTGAGGCTATCGCGACCGCTGTCCTTATCATCTTCGTCATGGTTGCTGGTGGAACACCGACCTCCGTTGGTCCTCTCGCCGTCGCACTGGTCATCGTGTCCATTGGTGCCTCTCTTGGTGGCCCCACTGGTTACGCCATCAACCCGGCTCGTGACCTCGGCCCCCGTGTTGCACACGCCATCCTGCCCATCCCGGACAAGGGTGACAGCGACTGGAGCTACGCGTGGGTCCCAGTTGTCGCACCAATGGTTGGCGCGGTCATCGCAGTGGTCCTCGTGTACCTCTTCGGCCTCGGCTCAATCGACATCACAGCGGCTCTGCCCCTGTAACAAACACTAGGTGGGGGACCAAATGGTCCCCCACCACTCATATGGGCTAAGGCCCGCAAAACTTTGGTCCAAACGACTGGACCACAACGAAGTGGAAAGAAAGAGGATTTATGACTGAAGAAAAGTTTGTTCTAGCAATCGACCAGGGGACGACTTCGTCTCGAGCGATCGTTTTCAACCATAAGGGCGAAATCGTTGGGGTCGGCCAAAAGGAGTTCGAGCAGATCTTCCCGAACCCGGGTTGGGTCGAGCACGATCCACTGGAGATCTGGGAGACCGTGCGTGAGGTCGTCGCTGAGGCCCTAGTTGCCGCTGAAATCAACAAGGACAACCTGGCTGCCGTGGGTATCACCAACCAGCGTGAGACCGCCGTCGTTTGGGACAAGAACACGGGTGAACCCGTTTACAACGCGATCGTCTGGCAGGACACTCGCACCTCCGACGTGATCCGAGACGTTGCTGGTGACGACGGGATGGACAAGTACCGCGACCGCGTGGGACTTTCCCTGTCCACCTACTTCTCAGCCCCCAAGGTCAAGTGGATCCTGGACAACGTGCCGGGCGCCCGCGAAAAAGCTGACGCCGGTGACTTGTTCTTCGGTAACACGGACAGCTGGGTCCTGTGGAACCTGACTGGCGGCGTTGAGGGTGGCGTGCACAAGACCGACGTCACCAACGCTTCCCGCACCATGCTCATGAACTTGGAGACCCTCCAGTGGGAGCCTGACATCGCGGCTGACTTCGGTATCCCCATGTCGATGCTGCCCGAGATTTGCTCCTCCTCCGAGATCCTCGGCCACGGGCGCGAGCGCGGTCTGCTGAAGGGCATTCCGATCTCCGGTATTCTCGGCGACCAGCAGGCAGCGACCTTCGGCCAGGCTTGCTTCGAAGTTGGGATGGCGAAGAACACGTACGGCACTGGCTGCTTCATGCTGATGAACACGGGCCAGGACCTCGTGTTCTCTGACAACGGCTTGCTCACCACCGTCTGCTACAAGATCGGTGACCAGCCCGTCATTTACGCTCTTGAGGGTTCGATCGCTGTTGCCGGCTCACTGATTCAGTGGCTGCGCGACAACATGAAGATCATCAAGAACGCGAAGGAAATCGAGGACCTCGCCCTCACGGTTGACACCAACGGTGGCGTGTACTTCGTTCCCGCTTTCTCTGGCCTGTTCGCACCGTACTGGAAGGATGACGCCCGCGGCGTCATCACCGGGCTGACCCGCTACAACACCCGCGGTCACATCGCCCGCGCCGCCCTGGAGGCGACTGCGTTCCAGACGAAGGAAGTTTTGGACGCGATGGACGCTGACGCTGGCGTGCAGTTGAAGGAGCTGCGTGTTGACGGTGGCATGATCGCCAACAACACTCTAATGCAGTTCCAGGCTGACATCCTCGGTGTTGACGTGGTTGCCCCCGTGGTCGCGGAGACGACTGCTTTGGGTGCCGCTTACGCTGCTGGTATCGCGGTTGACTTCTGGACCGGTGAGGCTGACGTTGTCGCCAACTGGCAGGAAGGCAAGCGTTGGGTGCCGCAGATGGAGCAGAGCGAAGTGGATCGCCAGTACCGCTTGTGGAAGAAGGCTGTCACGCGCGCCTTCGACTGGGTGGATGACGACGTTCTCTGAGTCACCTTTGATGCGTAGGTGCTTGAGTTAGTCGCCTAGCAACTTGGGGGGGCGGGTTCGAACTGGAAGGTTCGGGCCTGCCCCCTTTTTCACCCCCTTCTTTGGCGCCTTGGTGGTTCGTCTGGGGCCGGCTGTCCGGTCGGGGCGGGCGTCTGGGTGGGGCGAGTGTTTCGGCGGGCGGTTTTCGGATCGGGTGGCTGTCAAGCTCGCGCCAGAGCCCGGATCACGGTTGCTCAGGCAGCTTCCTTTAGCTTCAATGCTGTTGTGGCCACTTGGGCTGCTCGAGTGAACGTTGGGAGAAGACATGAGCCGGGTTGAAGTTGAGTTCGGGGAGAAGAAGGCGCACGGTGGCTGCGCCTGCGGGTGCAGAAGCGAAAACGGTTTCCCGGAACTTAAGGTGTCTCAGATACCCCACGAGGTGCGTCACGCGGCGATCCTTGGGGCTCTCAGCGGCCTTAAGGAGGGGCGTGGCCTGGTGATCTGCGCGGACCACAACCCACTTCCACTGCTGGCCCAAGTTGATGAAGCGTTCCCGGACGTTTTCACCGTCGAATATTTGGAGGATGGCCCGAACCAGTGGACTTTGCAGTTCAGTCGGTGACCCAGCCAGCGTGAGACCCGCTGCGTCCCATGCCCCACGTCGGGTAGCCGAGACCATCCGGCACCCCAACTGAACGCGCACGACCCAGCCGCCACCCCAACCGAACAGACGCGTTCAAAAACTATGGGCTGACACCGTGATCCTTGCTGTACGTTCGGTCGGGGTAAATGCGACTGCGTGCGCTCACCCAAGATGCGCTACTAGACGCAGACCGAACCTTGAGTGCTCAACCAAGACACCTGCAAGCGCCGCTCTCCGACTCAAAACCTCGAAAACCACATCACTCGCGGTGGGTGGCCGGCGGGCTAGGGGTCGCTGAAGACTCGCCACCGCCTGTCCCCCCTGCGGAGCCCCCCTCCATTAGTGGGACAGCGTCGTACTCATCATCACCACGGTTGTGTTCTTCCATCAAAGCGGGTGGGAACCCCCAGAAGTAAGTGATGGCAAAGCCGGCGATGTAGGCCGCAACCAGCCCCACCACGTAGGCCAAGATCGCGTAGCCTTGCCCATTGTCGCTTTGCAGCAGAGGCAGCAGCGCCCAACCGGACGGGCCGATCGCTGTGGCTCCGAATGGCGCTACGAACTGGTCGAACGCCCCAGCCACCGCACCACCAACAGCGCCACCAAGGCAAGCGGTGATGAACGGCCTGCCGAGAGGCAGTGAGACACCGTAGATGAGTGGCTCACCGACACCCAACACACCGACAGGTAGCGCACCTTTGATGGTGTCCCGGATGGAACGGTTCTTCTTCAACTTCATGTAAACGGCGATCGCCGCGCCCACCTGACCCGCCCCAGCCATAGCCAAGATGGTCAGCAGTGGGGTGAAGCCGAGCTGTTCAATCAGCGTGGCGTGGATGGGGATGAGCGCTTGATGCAAGCCCAGCATCACCAGCGGCAGGAATAGCCCGCCGAGCACGAACCCTGCCACGACGCCGGAATACTTCAGCAGCCATATTGCACCCGCCCCGATGGCGGTGGAGATCTCTCCCGCCACGAACATGAAGATGTAAATCGTGGCCAGGCCTGAAACGAGTAGTGCGATTGTTGGCGTGACCAGGATATCTATCGCGTCGGGCACCCTCCCCCGCAACAGTCGCTCAATCCAAGCACACAGCCCAGCAGCGAAGATCGCGCCGATCACGCCCCCCTGTCCGGGGCTCAGTTGGACTTCCCCGACTAGGGGGAGAGAGTAGGAAATATCGGCGACCGCTGGGATCACAATGATGGAGGCCACGGCCCCACCCAAGATGGGCGTGCCGCCGAACTCTTTGGCGGAGTTGTAGCCCGCAAAAATGGCTAGGTAGGAGAAGAAGGCGGACCCGATCACAGTGAGACTTGGGAGGATCGCTGCCACCCACCCGGGCGCCCCACCCGCCGTCTCCCAGTTCAAGAGGAGCCCACGGATCGACAAGATGATGCCCGCGCCAATCAGGGCGGGAATCATGGGAACGAAGATGTTCGCGATTTTGCGGGTCGCATTCTTGATGGGAGTGTCGTTTCGGGCCTTTTGAGTGGCCTTCATTTCGGCTCCGCGGGCCGCAAGCGCTTCGGCGTCAGAGATGCCGACCTTATCTGCCCCTGACGCTTCCCGGCCGGCGGAAACCTTCCCTTCGAGTTGCTCAGCTACCTTTGTCACGACGCCAGGACCCAAGATAACTTGGTAGGTTTCGTCTTCCACGACCCCTAGGACGCCCGGCACTGCTTTGACCGCCTCCGTGTCGACTGCTGAGTCGTCAGCGAGCGAGAGCCGCAGCCGCGTCATACAGTTGGCTACGTTCTCCACGTTTTCGGCCCCACCGATTAGGGGCAACAGGGAATCGGCGATGACTTCGTACTTGTCCGACATGTTCGCGTCCTCTCAACGCTTGATGACTCAGCAACACCGGTGATCTGAGGTGGACCATGTTGGTGGGTGGCCCACGGCGTTTCTCAGGTGAGGCTTCGCCCGAGTCTTACGCCACCTAGGGTGACCGCTCGTGATCCAAATTTACGCGTTAGAGGTGCGCTGAACTGGGCATTGGCGACGTCGCCGAACATTGTGGTCGAGGGCGACAACCACGCGGCGGGCGGTTTGGTGGGCCGCCCCCGACAGTCAGAACAGGGTGTAGCTCGCCCGACTCATGAACGCCCCATGGCCCGTGGCTGCGTTCCAGCAGGTGAGGCCAGTCGACTCCGACGCGCACACCATATCCCCCCAGTAGAGGACTTGCCCGTACTCGAGGATTTGGACAGGTTGGGTCGTGTCCATGAAGAACGCGACGTCTCCCTTTGCCCCAACACTCGCATCCCCGGAGTCTGGAAAGTAGAACCACCACTGGGAATCGCCACCGACATCTGTTCCAGCGGTCTTGTCTTGAATGTAGGACAGGACCCCACACCCCGATCCTTCCACGTTCAGGTCGCACCCAATGTTCTCACTGGGCGTTATGAAGACCGCGTAGGTCCCGTACTGTTCGTAGCGGACTGTCGCTGCCTCCATAGCTTCCGCGGGGATGGGACCCCCAGCGCCAGGGTAGGCACCCGGTATCGATGCGCCCGCATACCTTTCAGTGGAAGACCTGTCGTCGGTGCGGGAGCGATCTCGGTCCTCATCCCTCTCAGTTCTTTCCCTCTCCACTTCTTCCATCTCGATGGGCTCTTGGACGATGGTCTTCTTCGGGGAGACCCGTTGACTTTCGGTTGCCTCAGCAGCGACTTCTTCATCCCCACCTTTATCTGAGAAGAGCGCGTAGGCCCCAAAGGCGAGCCCCGCAACAAGTAGGGCAGCGGCTACCCCAATGACCGCGTACAACCATGGGCTCATGCGACGCGACTCTTTGGCGGCGTCGGCAGAGAAGTCGGGGGGTTGGACCGGCCCGCCACCCCGCACACCGCTTGGGCCCACCTGCGCTTGACCACCCATTGGGTAGCCCGCACTTTGCGGCACTTGTCCTCCACTTTGCGCGCCATAAGACGGGGCGGGGCCCATGAACTGCGTGGCTTGGGTGGGCTGGGTGGGCTGGCCTTGTGGCGCTCCGCTCTGAGGCGCTCCTCCTTGTGGTCTGCCACCTTGAGCTGCCCAGTCCGAGGGCGCCTGGCCCATCACTGACTGGCGTTGCACCTGTTGGACCGGGGTCGACTGCTGGGTGGGGACACTGGGGGCGCCGCCTGACATCTGGAGCGCTGCGGCGGGCAGCACCTGGGTTTCTTGCGTGGCCGTGGAATCGGGCGAGAACCCAGCGTCGGCCGACGTTGCTCCAGTGTCGCTGGGTTTGGAGTCCGGCGGCTGCGCAGACACTGGCTCCCAGCCTGCTGGCCGCACTCCCGGACTGACCATCTTTACCCATTCCGCTAGGCCTGGGTACCCGTTGGGGTGGGATAGAACTTGGGCGTGCAAGTCTTTCCGCTGTTGGGCTATCTCGTAGAGCCGCTGGGCGGACGTTTGAGGGTCTCGCAACTCATTTTCCGGTTCCATGTCGCCATTCTAGATTCGGAAGAACCCCGAGGTGACCACCGCACACAAACCCGCACCAACGGGTTGTCGCTCCGCTGACCCCACCACTTGGCGCATGAAAACGTGTCACCAACTGCGCCTTCTGGGGCGCACAGGTACCCAAGTCCACACGCTCACCTCAATAGCAGTTCGCTAGAGTGAAAGGCGAGATTCGTGGAGGTGGGTGCCGGTGGACCTAGATGTAAAGACATCCTTGGACGTCAAGCAGCCGGAGAGCGACAGCCCCATTGGGAAAATGATTCCCGGCTACGCGGTTCCCGTCATCAATGAGAGGGGTGTCCGCGTCGCAGCGGGACTCCTATTCATCTTCGGTGCTTTCGCTTGGGTGTCGGCCGCTACCACCGGGAACATTGGCTACATGAAGACGTTCGGCATGTTCTTCGTGATTGACATGGCGATCCGCGTGGCGCTTGGTGATCGTTGGTCCCCAACAATGATTTTGGGGAACGCCCTCGTGATGAAGATGCCCCCACAGTGGGTGGGTGCGGAGCAGAAAATGTGGGCTTGGGGTTTGGGCCTCGGGATGGCTACGACGTTCTGTGTGATCACTGGTTACACGGCTGCGCCCATGTGGGTCACTCTCGCCCTCTGCGCTTTGTGCCTCACCCTGCTTGGGTTGGAGGCTTTCTTCGGCATCTGCGTCGGATGCAGGCTGCAGGGGCTTGCGGCGCGTGTTTGGCCGAAGTACGCGGGTGGAGGCACCTGCTCCGTCGACTGACTGGGCAGCGCTAGGGCTAGGCGGTGTGGCGTCCCGCAGGCTGGGTTGAGGCTTTCTGGGCTTTCCGGCGCCGCAGCGCAGCCGCCACTATCGCGGCGAATAGGAGCGCGCCGAGGACAACAAAGTAGCCTCCCGCACCTCCAGCGAAAGGCATTGTCGCGGCTTGAGTGCCGGTGATCTCAATGGTGAACTTGCCTTGACCGTCGTTCTTCAGGGTGGCTTGGGGCGTGGAAGGAGAGCCGAGGAGGACGACTTTCCCCGACGCGTCAACACGCACCCGCGGGTTTTGAGCCAACAGCGTGTAGCCCTTCGGAGCTTGGGTCATCGCTAGCCAGTAGGTGCCAGGATTGAGCCCCGAGATCGCCATCTCACCGTCCCCACCGACCGGTGCGAACCCAGGGTCCACTGGGTCCGTTGAGGGCTCTCCGTCCTCGCCCCTAGGATAGAGGGCGAATTCTGCGCCCTCTAAGGGCGCACCTTTGCTACCAAGCATCTGAACGTAAAGCTTTCGCGGCGGAATCGCACAATCGGTCAGTGTGTTGGAAAGCGCCCAGTTGCTGTTGGTTTCCTCATCCAAAGTCAGCGTAGACCAGCCTGTGGAGGTCTCGTTCGGATTCGGCAGGTACCGCAGTGCCGCCTCATTGCTGTCGTTGACGGCGTCGGCCCAGTAAAGACGGTTGTCGGGGCCGAGGCGTACGGCGCCACCGCGAGCCTGCCCGGTGATAACGTCCTTGACGTTGTTCAGCGTGGGAAGCGTTGGTGGCGTGCCCGTGAGGTCCGCGCGCTGCATTGCGAAGCTACTGTCGGAAGGATCCGCGACAGAGGAGAAATATAAGCGCTTGCCGTCTTCGGAAAAGGCTAGGCTGTAGCCCAATCGGTTGGTCGCGCCATAGGCCCGGGAAGCGTTGCTTGTCCCCGTGAGTGCGACAATCCCAGTTTGGGCGTCGAAGTCCATCAGGCGCACCCAGGTTCTATTGGTTGTTGTCACGACGTTGTTGTTGGAGGCGATGGTGGCCGTGAGTGTCAGGTCAGGACTGAACTGGATGTCTTCGTATCCCTTGGTAATGGGCCTCGTGCCGGGAGGGTCACCTAGAGAGCTAGTTACCGGACCTGTTGTGCCACTGATTCCAAAGGGGTAGGCAACTATGTTGGCGCTCCAACGTTGAGGGTTGAGAACCCAGTAGCCCTTTCCACAAGCGCTGGGAACAGAAGTCACAGCCATGCCCGCGCCCGAAGAGTTCGAGACTGTGATTTCTTCTTCGCTGAGGCCGCCGTCACCGTCATTGAGAGCCATGTCGATGATTCGGTAAGTCAGTTCGCCTTCGGCCTCGGCTGTGGCACTGCTGGTCACCATCCCGTACTTGCCGCTTCCTTGTTCAAGGGGGAAAACGGTGACAGGTGAAGGTCCTACTCCCAGCGGTATTTCGATCTCGTTCACAGCATCGGTGCCGTTGCCCCCACGCTTCATCGCCCCTCCGGACTTGGTGACGATCTTCCCTTGTCCTGGGTCAACAATGAACTCTAGGTTTCCCCACGAGTCTGAGACGGTGAAGGTCCCGGCGTTTCCGGAGCTGATGTCGCTAAACGTGCCCGCCGTTGGCAGACCCGCGCCGGAAGTCCCGAAGTCGAGCTCCACCTTGTCGCCAAAAGCCCACCATCGGTCGCTCGAACGGTGCTGCTCGGCGGTGCATACTCGGTTAGGCAAGATGGAAATGATGACGCTCAGCGCCCCCTCAGCCTCCCCCACAACACCGTCTACCACGACATTCGAAGTGACCCGATACTTCATCGGTGTGACGGCGCCCTCGTAACCGGGATCGGGGGTGAAGGTCACGCTGACCGTCGACTCGTCAGTGGGGTGGGCTCTCACTACCGTCCACGTCCCTTGACCCGCAACCGTCACCACGTCCTTAAGGTCGTTCCCGTCGACTAACTGCAATGACAGCCGAGACTGATCATCAGGGATGACCATTCCGAGCTCTTGGTCGCTGTCCATGATCTGGAAGGTCGCGACTTCCCCAGGGCCGATCCATTCTGACGCGTCTTCTGCAGAGGGGTTGACCGCTATGTCCGCGGAGTCCATCGCCCACGCGCCACCCTCTGCAGTGACTTCCGCAGTGTTCTGGAAATACAGAGCGTCGCGGTCGGCTGCGGTCACTGTGTACTCGCCCGCGCAGACCATGTGGCCGCCAGAGGGCAGGTCTTTCGGTAGGCAATCCATGTCGGAGATAGAGGGATCCGTAACCGCAACATCTTCGAGTGGCGCGTCGCCGTTGTTGTCAACGACGAACTGGTAATTCACCGTGTCTCCGACAGAGTAGGCGCGTGACCCCTCCCCAGACACGTCGACACTCTTGATGAAGTCCAGCTTGTCGGGCGTCTTAACTGTGCCTATCCGCACGTCAGAGAGAAGATGAGCGTCCGACGTGCCACCGGTCGACCCGAGGAAACCGAATCGAATCGTGTCGGGCAATTTCTTCGTCATTTCCTCGTCCAACACCGTCACATAGCCATCACCAAAGTCCATCTGGACCGTCACGCGGGGGTTGGCTCCACCTGTTTGAGGGTAGACAGCGACCCGGGTGCGGCGTTGGGATTCGAGCAGAGATGTTTGCAATTGAGCGTTGCTGGGCGTGAGGGCCCCTGCGCGCTTGTAGCGCAACGCGTAGGCGGAACCCCGATCCGCGAGACCCATCTCCGTCAAATCCTGAGATGGCCCCACAGCGCAATACCCAATGTCGCCGTTCCCCGGTCCCCTCAAGGTGACGGAATTCGGGATCCTGGTCCCATTCCCACCGCATTGCGGCGCAGCGTCGTTTGAAGTCGACGCGAAGTTGCCGTAGACGTCAAAACCGATCCCTAGGTAGCCGTTAGGAAGCCCCGGCTTCTCGGCGTTGTTGGCGTACCCCAAGCTGCCACCGCCGGCTCCCACCGTTGTCAGTGAAGACGCCCCGCCGGCTAGGAAAAAGCCGATGCCGTCTGCGCCCGAATCGTCGCGTCCGAACTGGTATTGCGTGAACTCGGCAACTAACCCGTTCTTTGAGGGGATCGGACGGTTGTAGACAACTGCGCCTACTTGGTTGTCGTTGTCAGAGGTGAACTGCAGGTACCCGGCAGGCAACCCAGTCCGACCCGGATCGAAACCCGTTGAGGGCGACCCTCTACTTGTAGTGCACTTTCCTAGGGTTCCAGCTGCCGGCTTAGTGTTGGAACGGGTCAGGCAAGCAGAGTTGAGTGCGATCCAGCCAACGTCGGACACGGAGGGCTCCGCAAAGGTCTCGTTCAGGATCCAGTCCGCACACCCGAGTTGCACGAGAGCGCTCGGTATCTCAGTTCGGACCTTGCTCTGGTCACCGTCGGTAATCCCCCGGTTCGCAAAGGTCCTCACCTCGTAATACCCCTCGGGTGTGCAGTCTTTCAAGGTGGTTTTCAACGTGATTTCGCAAGTCATCTCTTGCCCTGCAGCAAGTGTGACGAACGTGTCGGAGTCGTCCGGGTCGGACCCGAAGACACGTTGTGGCGCACCATCGGAGGTCAGCTTACGATCCGTCTCGGAGCCCTGAAAGTTCTCGGGACTTCCCGTGCACGTCCACGAAGCCTCCGTAGTGTTCCCCTCGCCCGGTACCAGATAGCTGTAGTAGATCGGCAGCTCGACTAAACCTCCAGTGGTGTTCTCCCAAGTAGCGGTGAACTTCAACGGCTCCCCAGAAATGGCCTTCCAGGCCCAACCGGTCGCTGGATCCATGGGAGACGTCAGCGTATTCGTCATCCTCACGTCGCCGTCGGGGCAGTCTGGATTCGAGGGGGCGATGATGTGGCCGGCGTTACGGACCGAAGCTCCCACGTCATCCGGGACCGCGAAACCCGTCTTGCTGGCGCGTGCCCAACCACTGACAGGCACGGTCTGCACAGCCGTGCAAGCGTCCTCGCCCCCCTCTAGGACGGTAGTCATCGTGATTGTGAACGTTACGCTGCCACCGCCCGAAGGTTTTCCTCCAACATCGATGATGCCCCAAAACGTGTTGTAGTAGACGCCAGCGTCACCTTGGATAGTCTGCTCAACATCGAAGACGGGCTGATCGTAGTCGGCATTGGTCGGGCACTTACTGTTATTGCCGTCCGCTTGGCAGGTGACTGTGTACGTGGTCGTGTGGTCGGCTTCCACCATGATTTGGTGCCAAGCTCGCACGTCGGAAATCTTGTTCGAGGACACGCCACTGGTGTTTGCGTATTTCACCGTGAAGGTTCGGGTCACCCCTGATTCCACTGTCCCATCCGGGTCCCACGTGCTGGTGAGGACAGGGAGACCGGTGGCCACCCCGGAAGGGTTCACCGGGTCATCTTGGGGACGATCAGAGCTCCTCGCCGCGAAAGCCTGCGGGGAAGCCACGGCTTTGGAAGGCGCCTTGGTGGGGGCGGGCTCAGCTTCTTCCTCTATTTCCTCCTGCCCTGTTTCCTCTTGCTCTGTGGGCGAAGAGTCTTCAAGCTCCGTTCCCTCACTCTGAGCAGAGTCACTGACACTCTCCGCCGCGGTCGCCGACTCGACTGGGGCCATCCCCAAACCAGCGACAGCTAGGGAAAGGGTGGACAGGGCAGCAAGAGTCGCGGCACGCAAGCGGCTTGGCAGCGACCGCATCTTTCCCCCTTTCCACCCCACGCAGGACCCGTCAGAACCGTTTCTTCGCGGGACTGACCGTCTCTCCCGGGCACGCCAAACCCCCCAGCCACGCAATCGGGCCATTTCGACACCTATACAACTCTCTAAGTTACGCTCGAAAATGGCTTAACCGGCTTCGGAAGGCCCATATTCCGCGGAAACCACCCGGTTTCCCCACCCCAAGAGAGGTCGCGCACCCACCCCCTCAGGCCTAACCGGCTTTCTCCAGCCAAAACTCCTAAAACAGTCGCATAGCGGCCGCAACCAGAAGCCCATTTGCCGCCTGGATGACACCCGAAACACCCTGCGGACTAGGGGTCCCCACCCGGAAGCCCCACCCGTTATTCCACCCATGGAACACGCCTTGGCGCCATTCACCCCGGCGCCACCACAGCACAAGTGGGGACAGTAAGCTGGCTAAGCTCGCGCTGTAGTTCCATGCCGCGCGTCAACGATGGGAAACTGTGGGCGTTCGGAGCGCGGCTAAAACGGCCAAGCGGTACTGCCCCCGACCATCTGCGCCGCTTCCCTAGGAGGCCCCATGACCACGAATCCCCCCAAGCCGTCACCGAAAATCCTGCGGTCCGTGGTCATCGTGATCGCCTTAGTCCTTGCGGGGGCCGCCTCCAAGCACTTTTCTGAGGACGAAGGCGAACTGGGAACGGGAAACGGAATCGAGTCGACGAAGATGACAGAGGAAGAACCAAACGCCCGAGTCCCCGAGGCAACCGGAACGGATTCAAATGGTGACGCTGGGTCGGCGCCGGGGGCTTGGGGGCAAGTTACTGAAGCGACGCTGACTGAAGTCATCGACGGTGACACGATCCGAACAGACAAGGGGCGAGTGCGGATCATCGGGATAGACAGCCCTGAGCGGGAACAGTGCGGTTACGAAGACGCTAGACAAACCGTGCTCGACCTAGTGTCCGTCGGTGAGCCCGTAACCCTAGTTTTACCTGAAGGGATGGACGACACAGACAGGTACAACCGGCTACTGCGCTACGTTTACACGGAAGAAGGAGTGGACGTTGGGCTCGCCCAACTGGAAGCAGGTAACGCTGTCGCCCGCTACGACTCCACAGAAAACCACGCCTACCACCCCAAAGAACCCGCCTACCACGAAGCACAAATCGCGCGGCTAACCAATGACCGAGAGGTCATCACCACATCGTGTGAGTGAACGCAGGCGCTACGGGCCCCTAGCTGCTGGCCCCCTAGCGGCGTGAACCCGTCACGGCGACAGCCAGTTGCACGCGATTATCGACACCAAGCTTGTTCATGGCGCCCGTCAAATACGTTTTCACAGTCGCCTCACCCAAGTGCATCCGCTGGGCTATCTGAGCGTTCGAAAGGCCCTCAGCAACCAAGTCAGAGGCCTCCATTTCACGCCCGGACAGGGTCTGCATCATCTTCGCGACCTGGCGGGCGTGCCTGCCTTCTGGGGCGGAGCGCATCTCCTCCAAAACAATGCGGGCGGCCCTCGGGGACAAGGCCCCCTCACCCTTCGCCACCAACTGGATGGCATCCGCGATCTCTTCAGGTGCCGCATCTTTCGCCAAGAACCCGGCGACACCCGCATCCACCGCGTCCAAGACGGAGGCGCGCGTGTCAAACGAAGTAAGAGCCAAAACCCCGGGGGCACCAGGCATCCCCACCAGCATGCGGGTGGCGTCAATACCGCTGACCCGCTCCATCCGCAAATCCATCAGCACCACGTCGGGGTGAGTGCGACGCACAAGTTCCAGCACCTGGTCGCCGTCTTCCGCTTCCCCAACGACGCTCACGCCCTGCGCCTCCAAAATACGGCCAAGTAAAGTTCGAACGAGAGGGTCGTCATCAACGATGACCGCGCGAACCACCATGAACCCCCCACAAAGCCAGCGTCCGAATTGGGACGTAACACCCACCGAGCAGCCTATCGAACAGCGCGGGGTTCCGGGCCCGTTAGGAGTTCGGCCAAGGCAGAAAGGCGTGAACCACCCAACGCCCCTCTTCCGCACCTGCGGACAACTGCCCGCCAAGGGCCTGCGCCCTCTCCCTCATGCCAACTAGTCCCGCGCCACCCCCGGTTTGCGAAAGCATTCTCAAGGGATCCGAAGCGGCCGCACCTGAACTTGCCGGGGCGAAACGTGAAGAGAGCGCTTCATGTCCTTCAGGTAGAAGGTTCAACACTTCGATAGTGGCGCCCCCGTCCTTCTCCTCGCCCTCGTTCACCCCCACCAAGATGGTGATGGGGGACCCAGGAGCGTGCTTCAACGCGTTCGTCAGGGCCTCTTGAACGATGCGGTACACGGCCCGCGCCAAAGCAGGCGGGACCGCGGGGGAAGTGGGGGACGGAAAAGAGAAAGTAGCGGAGATGTCCGCTCCAGCCAAGCGCGCGTCCTCGACCAAGGTGGGCAAAGCCTGGAGTGTGGGGGCCGCTTGCGCGTAGCCGCCACTTTCAGAGTCGCGGAGAGAATGGATGAGGGTGCGCATCTCCTCGAGGGCCTGGTGAGCGCTCTCCCGCATCGCCTTCGCGGAGCTGGGAACCTCAGGGTCCTCACTAGTGACCTCCAAGGCCCCGGCGTGAAGAGAAACGATGGAGAGGTGGTGGGCGACAGTGTCGTGCATTTCCCGGGCGATCAGGTCGCGCTCTTCCTGGCGGGTGAGTTCCCCCTCAAGTTGGGCGACCCGCTGGGCTTTCTCCTCCGCCACATTCTCCGCCTGCGCAGCCTGCCCCCTAGAGCGCCGCACGTACCCCGCAGCCAAAGCCAAGGTGAGCATGACCAGCCAGACCATCATGTAGCCGAGGCCGCTCATCGGCAACATTGGGCCTCCCTCTGGCCCCGACGCCATCACGGTTTCGGACGTAAGCGCAAAGTAGTCGCGGACGAAAGACACGGCCATCGCGACCGCCGCCAAGGGGATCGCCCAGTACAAGTCCGACTTCGGCCTCTTCGCCACCACCCACGACAAGGAGATAGCCGGCCCAATGGGGTCAAGAGGAAAAATGATGGAAAGAACCGACGTGAGCGACAAAACCCGCACAGGGTGCTTCATCCGCCAAAACATGGAAATCCCAGAAGCGAAAGCGGCAAAAACCCCGAACGAACGGAACGCCTGATCCTCAACACTCTTGTCCACCGAATACCCCATCAAGGCGAACGCCAAACCCGCGAAACCAACCACCACGAAGGCGACTAGGGTGCCAGCAAAGCTCAACGCTCGCCGCCACCAAGGCCAACGCGTCAAGCTTGCAGTCATGCATCCCACCCTAGGCGCGCCCACCGTCCCTTTCCTCCACTAGGAGGGTGAATGCGCCCGGCTAAAGTCCCCCAACTGGCCCGCAGAGTGCGACCGAAAGGTGGAGGCGGCAAGTGTTCGACTGGGCGACAGTTGAGGGTGTCAGGGGTTCCGCGACGGTTTGCCTACCGGCTGGGGCAGCCCCACAAGCGCCCCACGCGGCACCCCTGACCCGACGCTGTTCCGCAACCTGTTTGGAGATGTCATGAGTGACCCTGCCCCCATCCCACCCGTTGAAGACGGCGTGGCCGCCAGAAATCAGTCCCCCTCCCCCACGCGGGGCACCCCACCCGCGGGAGCCCGACCGACCGGGGGTGAGGCCCCCAAGGACGCGAAGGATAAGAACTCCACCCTCGGAAAAGTAGCGATGATCATAGGGATCGTCGGCTTCATTTTTGCCGTGATCCCGGGGGCCCTCATCGTCGGCTGGATTCTACTGCCGATCTCCTTCATTCTGGGGATCGTCGCTATGTTCAAGCCTGGCAAGAAAACGTTCGGGGTGATTGCCATCGTGCTCGCCGTGGTCGGCACCATCGCCTCCGTCATCGTGTTCACAGCTTCCCTAGGCAGCGCGATTGATGAGGCGCTCAGCCCCGACGAAGTGGTGGTGGAAGTGGACGAGGACGAAGACGCAACCGAAGCGGAAGATGAAGCCGCTGACAAGTCGGAAGAATCGGGTGAAGCCGAAGAAGCGGGAACGCTCGGAACCCGCGAGAACCCCATCCCTGTGGGGACCAGTTTCGCCTCCAAAGACTGGGAAGTGGTTGTGAACAGCATCGAGCCGGACGCGACCGCTGAGGTGGTGGCCGCCAACATGTTCAACGACGAACCGGACGCAGGCAACGCTTACATGCTCATCAACCTGACCGCCACGTACCTAGGTGAAGGGTCGAGCATTGACTCAATGGTTTCGGTGGCCTTCGTCGACGCTGACGGAGCAGTGTACAAGAGCTCTGACTCTATGACGGTCGCCCCGGACCCCGCATTCGGCGCCAACGAACTTTACACGGACGCGTCATCCACGGGGAACATCGCGATTGAAGTACCCAGTGGCGCGGAGGGCCTAGTGCGAGTTGAACCGGGCTTCCTCGTCGACGAGGTTTTCGTCTCCATCCCGTAGGCAACCCCAGGCGAGACCTCTTAGGACTGTGGCCCGCAAGCGGCTAAACCGCTCGCGGGCCACAACCATCCCACTAAAGTGAAGGTGTCTATCCACAAACTGTTCACCCCTAGTCCTTATGGAGCGTCTTGACTGTCAGACACTGGGTTCTTCCAGCAGTCACCCTGCTGACCCTCTCCGCCCTAGTTTCTGGGTGCACCTACAGTGGGCCCGCAACTGGAGCACAGTCGGGCGCCAACACTGGCTTCGCACAAGAGTCCACCCTCACCCCCAACCAAGCTGGGAGCGAGGCCGAGATAGACCCTTGCCGGCAAGTGGAGTTGCGCCAACAGTTGTTGGAGGCCTTCGACCTACCCGTGTCGGTGGCCTGCCTGCCAGCACCAAAAGGCCTACTCACCATCGAGATCGGCACCGGCGGCCGGCCCCTCCCCACCAGCAAAGATGAGGGGGCACTGCCCGTCAGGCTCACATTCCACTCTGGTGACGCGGTGCTCCGGGCGCCCGGAACCATCAAAGTGCAGGGCAGTTCGACGGCTGGGTGGCCGAAGAAAAACTGGTCCCTGAAGTTGTACACCGACGCGGAAAGGGACGTGGAGCTCCCCTTACAGATCGGAGATTCTGTCCCCTCCGACTCTTGGGTCGCCAAAGCGGAGTGGATAGACCCCTCCCAACTGCGCAACCACATTGCCTACAACCTCTGGGGGGACATGGCCCGTGCCCGCTCCACCTCCCCCGAAGCGGACTCGTCCTCGCCCAGCTTCGAAGTCAACCACTCTGATGGACCCCACTACGACGGTGCCACCGGCTACCCCAAGACTTTTTTGGCCCAAGTGTTGGTGAACGGGGAGCACTACGGGATCTCTACCCTGACCTTGGGGCGCGATCCCGCGAACTTCAACATTGACGCGAACAACCCCAAGCACTCTTACCTCGAGTTCGACGCTAGGGGCGGCAGCGACCCTGAGAAGGATTGGTCGAAGTTCTCCACTTGGAGCACAGATACTCACTTGGAGAGCTACCTGTCCGAGGACGGGAGCCTAAACGCAGATGAGGCCCGATCCGTCAACTATTTGGGTGCCCTACTGAACGGGTCGCAAGAAAACTTTGAGGAAATGTTCGACCACTACCTAGATTTGGACAACGCGGTAGACATGCTCCTTTACCTGGAGGTTCTGCACGACTGGGATGCGGTCGCCCAAGATGTTCAACTGGTCTCCTACGACTCGCAGCACTGGTATTTCCTCCCTTGGGACAAGGACACGACGTTCGGGATGTCATGGGACGGCTCAGGAATAATGAAGGGGTCCGAAGAGCAGCTGCTCATCAACTACGAGACTGAAAACCCCACCCAGAAACCCTGGTACAAGACGTATGTGGCGTTCCAGCCCCAAGTGGAGGCCAGGTACGCGGAACTGCGGGACGCCGGCGTGTTCACGACTGAAAACATACAGTCCTACGTTGACGACGCCAACAAACGTATTCCCAGATCAGTGTGGAAGGCGGAAAGGGACACGTGGGATGAGGTGGGGCGCCCCTCCGTGGACGAAGCGGACGGCCAGCAACTGGTCGAATGGTTCGACGCTAGGCTCACCGTCCTCGACGACCACTTCAACTACCGAGGCGCCTGAACCTGCTCACAGCATGCAGGAAACGCAGCCCTCAATCTCCGTGCCCTCCAACGCCATTTGGCGGATCCTCACGTAATACAAGGTTTTGATCCCCTTACGCCAAGCGTAAATATAGGACCTGTTGAGCTCCCTAGTGGTCACCGTGTCCTGGTAAAACAAGGTGAGTGACAGGCCCTGGTCGACGTGTTTCGTTGCCTCCGCATACGTGTCGATGATCTTCTTGGGGCCGATCTCGTAGGCGTCCTCGAAATACTCCAAGTTGTCGTTCGTCAAATAGGGCGCCGGGTAGTAGACGCGACCAACCTTCCCCTCTTTACGGATCTCAATCTTCGAGGTGATCGGGTGGATCGAGGACGTGGAATGGTTGATGTAAGAGATGGAACCCGTGGGTGGAATGGCCTGCAAGTTCTGGTTGTACATGCCATGCTCGCGAACGTCGGCCGCCAGTTTCTTCCAGTCTTCCTGGGTGGGGATGTGGGCTGAAGACTTGGCGAAAACCTCTTTCACCTTCTCAGTTTTCGGCTCCCACTTTTCATCTATGTACTTGTCGAAGAACTCTCCCGTGTAGTACTTGGAGTTCTCAAAGTTGTGGAAGGACTCCCCCCGCTCCCGGGCAATCTTGTTGGACGCCTTGATCGCCTCATAGGCGACCGTCATGAAGTACATGTTGGTGAAGTCGAGGGCTTCCTCTTCCCCATAGTGCATCTTTTCGCGAGCTAGGTACCCGTGCAGGTTCATGGCCCCCAAACCGACAGCGTGGGAGCCCTCGTTACCCTTCGCGACGGATGGGACCGACTGGATGTCAGTCAGGTCGGACACGGCGGTTAGCGCACGGATCGCGGTTTCCACCGTCTCCGAAAAGTTGGGCGAATCCATGGCCTTAGCGATGTTCAGGGACGCTAGGTTGCAGGAAATGTCGCGGCCAACGTGCTGGTAGGACAGGTCGTCGTTGTACTCGGAAGGGCTCGACACCTGCAAGATTTCGGAGCACAAGTTCGACATAGAGATCCGCCCCTCAATGGGGTTCTCCCGGTTGGCCGTGTCCTCGAACAGTAGGTACGGGTAACCGGACTCGAACTGGATTTCCGACAGTGTTTGGAAGAACTTGCGTGCACTCACAGTCTTCTTCCGGATCTCCGGGTTCTCCACCATGTTCCAATACTCTTCAGTGACACTGATGTCAGAGAAGGGTTTCCCGTAAACGCGTTCCACGTCGTAGGGGCTGAACAGGTGCATGTCCTTGTTGTCGCGCGCCAAGTGGAAAGTGATGTCGGGGATTACGACGCCGAGGGCGAGAGTTTTGATGCGGATCTTCTCATCCGCGTTCTCCCTCTTCGTGTCCAAAAACAACATGATGTCCGGGTGGTGAGCGTTCAAATAGACGGCGCCCGCACCCTGACGCGCACCCAACTGGTTCGCGTAGGAGAAGGAGTCTTCCAGAATCTTCATCACTGGGATCACGCCGGAAGACTGGTTTTCGATCCGTTTGATGGGCGCACCCGCCTCACGCAGGTTCGTGAGCGACAAGGCGACCCCGCCCCCACGCTTAGACAGTTGAAGCGAAGAGTTGATGCCCCGAGCAATCGATTCCATGTTGTCTTCCACGCGCAGCAGGAAGCAGGAGACCAGTTCACCGCGAGCCTTCTTCCCCGCGTTCAGGAACGTGGGGGTCGCCGGTTGGAAACGGCCGCTCAGCATCTCATCAACCAAGTGTTTCGCCATCTCAAAGTCGCCTTGCCCTAAGAACATGGCGACCATGACGACGCGGTCTTCAAAGTTCTCCAAATACTTCTTACCGTCAAACGTTTTCAGCGTGTAAGACGTGTAGTACTTGAAGGCACCCAGGAAGGTGGGGAAACGGAAGTTGTGGGATCGCGCCTGCTCGAACAGCACCTCGATTTGTTCGGGCGTGTACATGTCCAAAACTTCTTGTTCGTAATACCCCTGCTCAACCAGCCAGTTGAGGCGCTCCTGCACGGAGTCGAACGTGATCAGGTTGGGGATCACGTGGGTGAGGAAGTATTGGCGGGTCGCTTCCTTGTCAGCGTCGAACTGGATCAGGCCGTCCTTGTCGTACAGGTTCAATTGGGCGTTCAGCGCATGGTAGTCAAGTTCTGGCGCGCCCTCGTCCGCCACTACAGTCGCCCCCACAGGTGTTTCCGTCAAAGTGTCTCCCAAAACTTCCTCAAACCGGTCTGCACTCTTGTGACGTCAAGTTCGGTCCCAAGAAGCTCATACTTATACAAGTGGGGAACCCCCACCTTTTTTGAAACGATGTCTCCCGCAAGGCAGTATGCCTCACCAAAGTTTGTGTTGCCCGACGAGATGACGCCGCGACACAGGTCCCTGTTCTCTTTCACGTTCAAGAACTTGATGACCTGTTTGGGGACGGCGCCGCGAACGTTGCCGCCACCGTACGTTGGAACGAGAAGAACGTAGGGTTCAGTGACCTCAATGTCGTTGTCCCCCCGGCGAAGGGGAATGCGTTTCGCAGGGAACCCTACACGTTCCACGAAACGCTTCGTGTTTTCTGTTGCGGAAGAAAAGTAGACGATGCGGGGGCCCCCATAGCCTGGGGTCCACTCCATTGTGGCCTCATCTTTTGGCTGTGAAACAGTGAGCCTGTTCGCCCTACCTTCGCCCACTGCCCACCCCCACTATCCAACAACTCTGCCCTGCCAGCCGCTTATAGCGCCCGCCCCGCCTGCCCTCTGGCCGCGGGCCCTCCACCAGCGGACTGTTGTCTCAGTCAAAGGCGGCCCACCCAATGGGGGCCGCCCGCTGAACACCTAAGCCTACCTACTAAGGCTTGGACCCACCCGCGGGTGGGACCTGAAGTTTATCTGCCTACCCGACCTCGTGTCTCTAGCCGCTCCTAGGTCTGGGGGCCTTAGCCGACCAGCACCTGCGCGGAAACACTGGTCAGACGGTCAGGGCGGAAGCCACTCCAGTGCTCCTCACCCGCGATGACAACGGGCGCCTGCTGGTAGCCCAAGCCCACAATCATCTCTAGGGCGTCCCGGTCGGCAGTGATGTCCACAGTGTTGTAAGGAGCGCCGTGGCGGTCGAGTGTGCGCGTGGTGGCGTCACACTGCGGGCAACGGGGTTTCATGTAGACAGTGATGGTCATTTCCGACTCCTAAATCCTTCGCAACTTCCTGCAAGCACCGCGACCCAGAAACGAGCGCTTCAACCCACTGGGGCCTAGTGCGAACCCGTCTTCTTGGCCGAAAACTCTTCAACCCTCCCAAGGTGACTTCTTGGAAACCACCTCGGAGTAGACGCGTACAACACTACACCTTGTGGGTGGGTTGTCTAGGACCCCCTACATGTCGTGTTTGGGGAAGGATGTGCAAAAGCTTGGCGACGCTGTGGATGGGCCTAGCCCTCCTGTGGAACGCCCCGACAAACGCGGTGGAAACCGGGCCCGCAAAGGTGCTCAGGGCCACTCACGCTGTGGATTACACGCCTGTAACTCTAGCCGGTTTGGGTGCGCGGGTCGGCGTGTCGCACCCACGTGTTGCCACGCCCACAGCACCCCACCCACCCCCTCACCCTCCCCCACCCCTGACCCGCGCCCTCACCTTGGCCCCCGGGCGGTCCGGGTGGGGGTCGCCTCGGCCGCGCCTAGCCCCCTGCCTATATCCTTGTAGGCATGACTGAAGAACCGAGAACCGCCACCGACCTCAAGAAAATGAACGTCGAATCGTTCAACTTCGACCACCGCACCGTGACACCACCTTTTGTTCGGGTAGCGGACCGAGTGGAACTTCCGGGGGGTGACGTCCTCATCAAGTACGACGTGCGCTTCACCCAGCCGAATAAAGAGTTTCTCCCCATGCCCACAGTCCACTCCATCGAACACTTAACGGCGGAGGTGATGCGCAACCACACGGACCGCCTCATCGACTTTTCACCCATGGGCTGCCAAACGGGGTTCTATGCCCTCACAAACGACATTCCTTACGAAGAGTTCGTGGAACTGCTGGGCCAAACGTTCGAAGACATTCTGGAAGCAACCGAGGTTCCCGCCGCGAACGAAGTGCAGTGCGGGTGGGGCGCCAACCACTCCCTGGAGGGAGCCAAGAAGGCTGTCGCCAAGTTCCTTGAAGGGCGCGACGGTTGGGCTTTGATTGAGAAGGACGAGGGCGAACAGGACTAGCCTGCCTCTCACAAAACCGCCTTCAGACAGCAAGCCCCCTTCAGACAGTAAGTAGGAGTAACTTTGGGTGAACAAAAACCGGTGGTCATCGCGTGCGCCATGGAAGAGGAGGCCCGACCCTTCCTGGACGCCCTCACCCCCACGGTTCAGCAACCCAGCGTCATTCGCGACTCCGGCGCCCCCCAGCCACCCGCCATCATCCCGGTGATGCCGAGGGACTATCGGGGTCCCGCCACGTTCACTTCGGGCACCCTCTTCGGGCACCCAACAATCGTGGTCACCACGGGCATCGGCATGACGAATGCTGCGGTGGCGGCAACAGCGACCCTCATGCAAGTGGAACCCCTCGCCTACATTTTGGCTGGCACCACGGGCGGCCTCGGGAGCCAAGTCAATGTGGGGCACGGGATCGTCGCCGCTTCCACCTTGTACCACGACGCTGACGCCAGCGCCTTCGGCTATTCTCCAGGCCAGATCCCCCAAATGCCGGCCCTCTACGAAGCGGACCCAAAGCTCTTGGGCCTACTTGAGCGCGCCCGCGAAAAGGTTGATGCGCCCCTACACGTGGGGCAAGTGAGTGCCAGCAACTCTTTCGTGACCGCCCCCCAAGTCCCAAGCGTGCGAGAAGCGTTCCCCGAAGTGGTGGCGGTAGACATGGAGACGGCCGCTGCCGCCCAAGTCTGTTACACGTTCCGTGTCCCCTGGGTTTCGCTGCGCGCCGTGTCCGACATGTGTGACCCCGAGGCAGCAACCACATTCGACGAGGGCGCCCCCCATGCCGCCGAAATCAGTTTCAACATGGTCAAAGCGCTAATCAACGCGCTTGACGACGAGGAGAGTCAGTGATGGAACGTAAAAGCATGCGCCGCGCCCTCCTGTCAGTGTCCGACAAGCGTGGACTCACTGACTTGGCCGCCGGACTCCACAGGCTAGGAGTGACCCTAGTTGCCACGTCCTCCACCGCCGCCGCGATCCAGGCTGCCGGCATCCCCGTCCAAGAGGTTTCCAGTGTCACTGGTTTCCCGGAGATCCTCGCCGGCCGCGTCAAAACGTTGCACCCGAAGATCCATGGTGGCGTCCTCGTTCCCCAAGATGACGCGGAAGCTCTACGCGAAATTGGGGACTTGGGCATCGAGCCGTTCGACTTGGTGGTGGTGAACCTTTACCCGTTCGAAGAGGCCGTCGCCAGTGAGTGCAGTCTTTCCAAGTGCGTGGAGATGATCGACATTGGCGGCCCCACCCTGCTGCGGGCGGCGGCGAAAAACTTCGCTCACGTCGCCACTGTCACCAGCCCTGACCAGTACGAGGACGTCCTAGCCGAACTTGACCTGGGTGGGACCACTGAAATATTCAGGCTCCACTTGGCGCGCGAAGCATTCCAGAGGACTGCCGACTACGACATTAACGTCGCCTCCTGGTTCCAAACTCAAGGGGACGCGGCCCCCAAGTTTCCTGACTGGGTGGGCGCCGCTTACGAACTGGACCGTTCACTGCGCTACGGGGAAAACCCGCACCAAGAGGCAGCCGTTTACAGGCAGGTGGCGCCCGGAAGCGCGGTTGAAAACGGCCTGGTTGGGGCAAGAATCTTGGGGGGCAAACACCTTTCCTTCAATAATTTGCGGGACTCTGCGGCAGCGTGGCGGACCGCAAGCGGCTTCACCTCACCGACGGCAGCGATCATCAAGCACGCGAACCCGTGCGGGCTGGCGAGCGCCGGGAGCCTGAGCGAGGCCTACGTGAAAGCCCTCGCCTGCGACCCCCTGTCAGCCTTCGGGGGGATCGTCGCCGCTAACAGGCGGGTGGATGAGAAGACGGCGCTGGAAATAGCGAACGTGTTCACCGAAGTGGTTGTCGCCCCCTCCTACAGCGAGGGCGCCCTAGAAGTTTTGCGGCGTAAGAAGGCACTGCGGATACTTGAAGTGGATTTCGCCCCCTCTTCGGAAGAGGCGCACTTGGTGCCCGGCGGGATGATGGTACAAGACGCGGACGCTCCCGACCAAGACGTTAACGACCGGGACTCTGGCGATGAAGACCCCCTCGGCGTCGGGGATGACTGGCAGCTGGTGGCGGGGCCGCCCGCAACCGAAGCGCAGATGAAGGATTTGCGTTTCGCGTGGAACGCGGTGAGGTACGTGAAGTCGAATGCGATCCTACTTGCGAAGGGTGAGGCAACCGTTGGGATCGGCATGGGTCAGGTGAACAGGTTGGACGCTGCGCGCCTAGCTGTTACCCGCGCGGACACTCTCGGGGAAGGGGACAGGTCTAAGGGCGCTGTGGCGGCGTCGGACGCGTTCTTCCCGTTCCCTGACGGGCTCGAGGTGCTGATTGAGGCGGGGGTTGAGGCGGTGGTAGCCCCTGGGGGTTCGAAAGGGGACCCAGCAGTCATTGAGGCTGCAAGCGAAGCAGGCTTGACCCTGTACTTCGCGTCGAAGCGCCACTTCTGGCATTAGCCCGCACGCAACCGGTCGCGTGACCGCCCCAAGTGGGCGCACGGCCGGGACGCTAAAGCGATAAGACTTGGGCCTAACTCGTTGGCGGATGCTCTGCTTGCGCTGCGATCATGAAGGTCCGAAACTCTTCCCCACTCTTCCGGGTGAGGGCTGGGCCATCTTGAACTTCAAGCACAGTGAACCCCGCGTTTTCCAACTGGCCACTCAAGTGCTCGCGGTGGAAGCCGTGGTGCGCGTGACCCTCATGCCGGCCACCGGCATGGAACTTGCCGCCCTCATGATCTAGGTCGTAAATGACCAGCAGGCCACCTGCAGGCATCATTGAACGGATGTTCCGCAGTAACGCTGGCACGTCGTTCACGTGGTGAAGGGATAGGGAGAGGAAGAAAACCTCCCCAAAGACCCCTGGGAGGACACCTTCTTGAGCGTCGCCAACCACAGCGCCGAACGCGACAGGAGCGGCCGCTGCGGACTCTCGTCTCCGCGCGTCCTCGCCCTGGAAGTTCTCTATCTTCTTCTCAACCTCGGCGATCATCCCCGTTGAGGAGTCAACGAAGGTCAGCCTCTCGAACCGGTCCGCCAACGCGAACCCCACTTGACCGGTCCCACACCCGTACTCCACACCCAACGCCACGTCCGGCGCATAGCGGTCAATGTAGGCCCGCATTTGGCGCGCTATCCGGTCGGATCGAGCCTCCTTAGCGGGCGTGTCCCAATGTTTGGCGGAGGAATCAAAACTACTTGGCATCCGCCACCCCTGAGGTGCCGCCCTCAACCAGTGAGGCCACGTCCCGTTTGGGCTCACGCAGGAAAGTGGCTAGGAAGAACCCGACTGGTGTCACCGCGGCGACAACGAGCATCGCGTGTAGTACATCAAAGTGTTCAGCCAGCAGGCCGACAAGGGGCGGGCCCCCAAGGAACGCGACGTAGCCAACGGAGGCGACGACACTTACGCGCATCGCCGCGTTCGCTGGGTCGTCCCCGCCGGCACTCATGCCCACCGGGAAACCTAGGGAAGCGCCAATACCCCAGATTGCGGCTCCCAGGAAAGCCAACCCTGAGGTGGGTGCGAGGACGAAGACGAGGACGCCAATCAGGGTCATGGCAGCTAGTCCTCGTAGCACGGGTACCCGACCGTAACGGTCCAATAGGCCGTTCCCGAACCACCTGGTGAGCGTCATGGTGGCTAGGAAGACTGCGAGCCCGAGGGTCCCGTAAGCAGCCTTCGTCCCATGATCTTCGATGAGGCCCAGCCCGATCCAGTCAATCGCGGTTCCCTCAGCGAACGCGAACACGAGCACGAACAGGCCGATCGCTAGGGTGCGTGGTTCAGACCAGATCTGCAAGAAAGTCTTCTTGGGCACCGCTTGCACGTCTTGCACGTCGGCGGGGTCCGCCAAAGTGTCAGTACCAACTTGGGGCGTGGAAACAGTGGTGTCCTCCGGTAGGAAGTTGCGCACCGAGTAGAAAACGATGGCCGCGAGTCCCACCCCAACAATCGCCAAGTGAGCCCAAATGGGGAAGCCAACTGCGATTAGGGCAGCGCCTACTAGTGCGGCTGCGACTGTTCCAACCGAGTAGCCAGCATGGAACCTGGCCATGATGGTCCGCCCGAGGGCTCTTTCCACTTGGGCGGCCTGCACGTTCATGGCGACGTCCCACACCCCCAAACCGAAGCCCATCAGGTACAAGGAGATCACGACGGGGAGGACCCCAACTAGGTAGCCGAAGCCGATCCCAACCATCGCTAGGCCGGACAGTGTGGAGAAGGTCCGCACCGCCCACTTCGCCCCCAACTTGTTGATGATGGCACCCGCTGAGGGTAGGGCGGAAACTGAGCCGGCAGCCATGGACAGTAGGACGAGGCCCCACGTTCCCGAGTCCAGCCCTAACGCCTCTTTAAGTTGGGGGATCCGGCCAGCCCAAGTCGCCGTGAGGAAACCAGCGGCGATGAAGGCTGCGTAGGTCGCGGTTGTTGCACGCGCTGAAGCGGTGGAGGAAGAAGTTTGGGCCATGGCACCAGTCTACGGAGACAAAACAGCACGTCGACCCGCAGCGTTGTTCGTTTGGCCACCACACCCGTTACCGTGGAAGCCGACACTTGCGTGAGTGGAGAGGCTCCGGGAGTCCCCTCAGAACGCGGCTAATGCCTGATGATTAGGGGCCGGTTGGGGACGGCAGCAGAGTTGAAGTCGGAGGCGTCACCCCGATAGTAGGAGCCGAACTCCCAATGCCAAGCCTCCGGGTTAGACCCATTAGATGCCGCCCAAAACGGGTGGTACCAGCCGTAAGAGGGCGCGTTTGCCAGCAGCCACTGGTATTCAGCGTCCCCGAACCCCAGTAGGCCCCCCGGACCGTTCAAGTCGATTGCGAGCCCCCACCCGTGGAAGCTCCTACCTTGAAAACCGCCCCTGTAGGCGGACGCGAACGACAGGTTCTTCCCGAAAGCCGCTTGGAAGGAGGAGTTCAGTTGGCTGAGGGGTTCAAGGGCGGGACAGTAGACAGAGAAACCCGGTGACCACGGGATAGCGCACAGCAGGTTCGGCGACATGGAACCGTTGGGGGTGGATTGGATGGCGCTGTGGTCCATGGCTGAGATGGCTGCGAGTAGTCCCGCTGCGGAACCACCTGTCGGCATCGCCATGCGCCCCGCTGCCACGGTGGAACCGTCCTCGGCCACCACCACCTCCGGCTCAGGCTCAGGTTCTGGGGCTTCAGCGACCGCGCTCATTTCGAAGTCGCTACCGTCCCAGGGGACGTCGAGGGAAACGAAGGTGCCACTTTTCGCCTTGAACACTTGGTCTGCCTGCACGTTTGGCGCATCACCAACGGGCTGCACGATTAGGGACGCCGCAAAACCTAACGCAAACCACATTGTTCTACCCTTCGTCCACCCGCTGTTTCCAACAGGCTATTGGGGTTCAACCCCTTAAGTAACCCTTCGAAAACAAAAGTTAGCGTACCTCACTTGCCCCCCACCACACCTGCCCCTACCGTGAACCCGCCTACCCTGTCATTTGGGCAACGCTATTGGGGGTGCGCCGTGACAGAGATGAAGCCCGTGGTTGAGGTTTGTGTCGAGGACGCTGCCGACGCAGCGCTAGTAACAAAACTGGGTGGGGACCGCGTCGAACTGTGTCGGGAACTGTGGTGTGGGGGGCTCACCCCCACTGACGAACAAGTGAGGACCGCTATCCGCTTCGGCCCGCCGCTTGGCGTCCGCATCTTGGTGCGCGACCGGGAGGAAGGGTTCGCGTTAACTGGGGCAGAAGTTGACTCCCTAGCCCACGACATCCGCCGACTGCGGGCGCTCACCGCCCACTCCCCCGTCCCGGTCGGCTTCGTGGTCGGGGCGATTACGGCTGAGGAGGGTGGGCAAGTCGATTTAGAGGCGGCAGTGAGGTTCCGTGAGGCTGCGGGAGACGCCGCCCTCGTCTTCCACCGTGCGTTCGACCAAGTGGAGGACCAGTTGGGTGCGCTGGAAGACCTGGTCACTGCGGGCTTTGACGGGGTTTTGACTACGGGGGGTGAGAGGGCCGCGAATCCTGCTTTGCTGAGGGGGCTCGTAAAGGCTTCAGCTGGACGCATCAAGGTCATCGCGTCGGGAGGCGTCCGGGACCACAACGTAGCCCAAGTGCTTCAGGAAACGGGCGCCACAGAGGTTCACATGAGGGCTCCCCGCGACCCGCAAGCATGCTGCGGCGAGGGCACCCGAACCGACCCGGACCTACTGGGGCGCATAGTTGCCGCCGCGAAGAGACGGCACGCCTAGGGCCCCCTCTCGGTGGGGCCGTGTGGCATGCTCGGAGGGTGATCAAGTATCTGGGTTCGAAGCGGGTGCTGGTCCCAGTTTTGGGTCGGTTAGCGCGGGCGTCGGAGGCCACGGACGCCCTCGACCTGTTCACTGGCACGACCCGCGTAGCCCAACAGTTCTGCCGCGAGGGGCTCTTCACTTTCGCGGTGGACATCGCGACTTACTCCGAGGTTCTCGCCCAAACCTATGTGGAAACGGATGGTGACGAGGTCGATGTTGACCAAGTCCGCGCCGCCATCGACCACCTAGAAAGCCTGGCCCCCAGACGCGGGTATTTCACGCGCACGTTTTGTGAACAGAGCCGCTATTTTCAGCCCAAGAACGGGATGAGGGTCGACGCGATCCGGGAGGGTATTGACGAGCACTACTCGGACGGTCCCCTGCGACCAATCTTGTTGACGAGCCTCATGGAGGCGGCGGACGCCGTCGACTCCACCGTTGGCCTGCAAATGGCGTACCTGAAAAGTTGGGCTCCCCGCTCCCACAAAACCCTCGAAATGAAGGTCCCCCAGTTCACGCCCGGCACAGGGAAAGCCGTGCGGGGAGACGCAACCGACCTGGTGGACCTGCTGCCACACGTTGGCCTCGCATATTTGGACCCGCCCTACAATCAGCACCGGTATTTCACGAACTACCACATTTGGGAGACCCTAATCCGCTGGGATGAGCCCGAACACTACGGGGTCGCCTGCAAAAGGATCGATGCGCGTGACGAGGCAACGAAGAGCGTGTTCAACAAGAAAAGAGAAATGCCCGCGGCCCTCGCCGACGTGATCAGTCGGGTCCAAGCGGACACCCTGATACTCAGTTTCAGTGACGAAGGTTTCGCGCCAATCGAGGACCTAGTTGAGGCGTGTGAGTCCCGGGGGGATCACGTGGAAGTGCTAGCGTTCGACTCTGCCCGGCACATTGGTGCCCGCATCGGGATCCATAACCTTGATGGTGAGAAGGTGGGGAAGGTGTCCCACACGCGGAACACGGAATACGTTGTAGTCAGTGGAGAGGAAACGCGGGTGAAGCACATGGTGGACGAAGCGACCCGCGGATCCTAACCCTCGGCTCCGGGTAGTTTCCCTGAGTTTTCAATCAGGTGGATGGCGGCCCTGTAGCGGTCCCGCATTGACTCTCGGACCGGCTTGTTCTCCAAGTTCGTCTGCAGGTCCGCGTACTTGACGGCCAGCGCCACCTCATCACCCGAGTCGACAACCTGTTGCACGTATTCCATGTAACCCTGAGACGGGTCGTGCGCCAGCAGGTCGAGTGCGCCCCAGATTTCAGGGAACTTGGCGCGTAGTTCGTCCTCGTACTGGGGGTGGTCTTCGTACAAGTCATGCAGCCAGGCCGCAGCGACAGCGTTGTCGCTACCCTGCCCGTTGTCAACCACCCTTTGCGCCACGAGAGCTAAGTGGGTTGTGTACGGGTAGTCGCCCCAACGGTCTTTATCGTGGCCTTTGGTGGCCAGCAGGATCGCTTCGTTCACGCTGGTTCCCACGTTGTCTTCGGACATGTTTACCTTCCCTTCCTACCCGACCGGTTTCCTTGACGGCCCGCGCTTTTGTTGGCGCGAGCGCGGCGCACCCACTGGGGGCCCG
>CAYFUO010000006.1:0-1670 GCA_964346255.1 uncultured Actinomyces sp.
GCTAGGGCGACTAGTAGCCACACGGGGTTCCCGTTGGAAACGACTCGTCCTATGTCGTCCCACGTGATTTGGGTGGAGACGACGGCGACCGCGATGATCAACACCGCTGCCAGTAGCACCCAGTCGATTAGTTTCGCTTTGCGGGCTTTTGGGGCGCTAGGTTCTTCCTCGGGCACTTCAGGAACTTTTTCCATGCTCATCCCCTCAACCCTTAGCCCACTGAGGGGGCCAACAGGTTCTGTTAGTAGATTAGCGCAGCGTTTCCGCGCTCCGGTTAGGCTCTGCTAATGGGGCAAAGTGGGTGTCACCTTGGACAACGGGCTAGGTTATAGGCCAATGTCAGTCGGTGGTGCCGGTTAGGCCGTAGACTTCCCCATAATGATGTAGCCGGGTAATGATGTTGGCGGGTAGAGGGAGCTAGCGTGGGTGAGAAGCGCCGTAGGGTGTTGTTGAAACTTTCCGGGGAAGTGTTCGGGGGAGGCAGTGTTGGCCTCGACCCGAAAGTCATCAAGGGGGTCGCCGCCCAGATCGCCCGCGCCGTCGAGGACGGTGTTGAGGTTGCGATCGTGGTTGGTGGGGGCAACTTTTTCCGCGGTGCGGAACTCTCCCACTTTGGCCTAGACCGGGCTCGCGCTGACTACATGGGGATGCTGGGCACGGTCATGAACGCCCTCGCACTGAAAGACTTCCTCGACAAAGAGGATGTGCAAACGCGGGTCCAAACAGCGATCACGATGACTCAGGTTGCGGAACCCTACTTGCCGCTTCGCGCTATCCGACATTTGGAGAAGGGGCGGGTGGTGATCTTCGGTGCGGGCTCCGGAATGCCGTTCTTCTCCACGGACACGGTCGGCGCCCAACGCGCCCTAGAAACCAACTGTGATGAGCTGCTGGTGGCGAAGAGTGGGGTGGATGGGGTGTACACGGCTGACCCGAAGACGGACCCGGACGCGCGCCTTTTGAGGACCCTCACCTACCAGCAGGCCTTGGAAATGCAGTTGAAAGTGGTGGACGCTGCCGCGTTTGCTCTTTGTCAAGAGAACGGGTTGAAGATGCGCGTGTTCGGAATGGATGAGCCAGGCAATGTCACGCGCGCGCTGGAAGGCCAGAAAATCGGTACGCTAGTGCTACCGAGCGAACAGGAAAAAAATGATTGACACCATCCTTTTAGAAGCGGAAGAGTCCATGGAGAACTCTGTCGCAGCGACCCAAGCGGACTTCGGGCACATTCGCACCGGCCGCGCTAACCCGGGAATGTTCAACCAGATCATGGTGAACTACTACGGCGCCGCGACCCCCCTGCAGCAGTTGGCTTCCATCCACATCCCTGAGGCGCGGATGGTGCTCATCACCCCGTTTGACAGGAACTCCACGAACGAGATCGTGCAGGCGATCCGCGAGTCGGACCTTGGCGTGAACCCGAACGATGACGGCAAGGTCATCCGCGTGACGCTGCCGCAGCTCACGGAGGAGCGCCGCCGCGACTACGTGAAGCAGGCGAAGGCCCGCGCTGAAGATGGGCGCATCGCGATCCGTGCTGCGAGGCGTAAGGCGAAGGACGAGATTGAGACCCTGAAGAAAGATGGGGACGTCGGCGAAGACCAGGCGGAGCGTGGCGAGAAGGCGCTAGAGGCCATCACCCGCAGCTACGTTGATCAGATTGATGAGGC
>CAYFUO010000006.1:1770-6360 GCA_964346255.1 uncultured Actinomyces sp.
GGGACGATCGTTCTGGCGATCGCTTGGCGCCTGTTCACCGGTGGCATGGAGTCAAACGCGATCGGCGGAATCACCGCCACCGTTTTCATCATCGCTTACATCCCGTTCATGGCGTCCTTTGTGGGGCTCATGTCGGCGCGGTCGGATTCGCCGTGGCCCATGGTGTTTTTCATCCTCGTGGTTGTCGCCAACGACTTGGGTGGGTGGCTGGCGGGCATCACGTTCGGTAAACACCCGATGGCCCCGAAACTGTCGCCGAAGAAGTCGTGGGAGGGGTTCGCTGGCTCCCTCGTGCTCTGCGGCGCCGTCGCCTACTGGGCGACCTGGGTTTTGGGTATTGAGTGGTGGTGGGCGATCCCCCTCGCCGCGACGGGCGCCATCGTCGGCACCCTAGGGGACCTGACAGAGTCCCTCATCAAGCGGGGCGTGGGCCTGAAAGACATGTCGGAGATCATGCCCGGTCACGGCGGCATCATGGACCGCTTGGACTCCCTCCTGTTCACGGCCCCCATGTTCTACCTCATCTATTCTTCGGCCTTGGGTTGGTGAAAGCATTGTCTAACGTACGAGGACGCGACGCACGAGGACGCAAAGCCGTTCCCACCAGGGACCGGGCTTCTGAAGTTCGCCCCACTGACCAAGCGCCCGAGGGTGCCACGACGCCGGACGCGCGCCCCAAGATTTCTTTCACCGCGAAGCGCCGCGGGAAACCACCGGCTCACCTAGCCGACTTTGATGTGGAGAAGAGGCGGGAGTGGGCGAAGGGACTCGGCCTGCCAGCCTTTCGGGCCAGCCAGGTCTCCAAACACTACTTCGACCGAGACACGGCTGACCCCACGCTGATGACGGACCTGCCCAAGGCGATACAGGAGGGCGCAGCCACCGAGATGCTGCCGGACCTCATCACGGAGGCCTCCCGGCAGGTGGCGGACGGTGGGGACACCATCAAACAACTGTGGCGCCTCTACGACGGGGTCATGGTTGAAAGCGTCCTCATGAAATACCCGAAACGCACCACACTATGCGTGTCCTCCCAAGCGGGGTGTGGGATGGCGTGCCCGTTCTGCGCGACAGGACAAATGGGCTTGACCCGCAACCTGTCGGCCGCAGAAATCGTGGAACAAGTCCGAGAGGCCCGCAGCGAGTGCGCCGACGGCACCTTCAGGGAACCCACCCACCTGTCGAACGTGGTGTTCATGGGGATGGGTGAGCCGCTGGCGAACTTTGGGGCCCTCAAACAGGTCCTCCACCGACTGATCGACGACGCCCCAGAGGGTTTTGGGATGTCAGCGCGGAACATCACTGTCTCCACGGTCGGCCTCGTACCAGGAATAAACAAGCTCGCGGACCTCGGATTGCCGGTGACTCTCGCCGTGTCGCTGCACGCGCCTGACGACGACCTGCGCGATGAGTTGATCCCCATTAACTCGCGTTACAAGGTTGGTGAGCTCCTCGACGCGGCCAGGGCCTATTTTGTGAAGACGGGGAGGCGCGTGTCCATCGAATACGCCCTCATCCACAACATGAACGACCAACCGTGGCGGGCAAAGCTGTTGGCGGACGAGTTGAACAAGCGCGGTCACGGGTGGGCTCACGTGAACCCCATCCCACTCAACCCCACCCCGGGCACCATTTGGACCGCTTCCACCCCGGAAGCACAGGAAGAATTTGTTAGGATTCTGCGAAACGAAGGTATTCGGGCGACGGTTAGGGACACTCGTGGCGCGGACATCGATGGCGCTTGCGGGCAGCTTGCCACGAACTGGGCTAAGCGTGACAATGCCAGTGGGGGCGAAGACAGAAGCTTCGCGTCCCTTGGCGCAAAGTTTGGCGTGAGTCCCTTGAAGACGGAAGAGTTGAGGACAAATGAGTGACTTGTTTCCCCACGTTTCCAACTGGAAACGCGGTTACGCCCCTGAGGAGGTCGCCGCGTTCTTCACGGAGGCCCGCGAGTCTTACGAGGAAGGTGTCTCATCGGACGAGTTCACTTCCGAAACGATTCGGCTCGCGGCGTTCAACTTGGTTCGCGGCGGTTACGACACGGACGCTGTTGACGCGGCGATGGGCCGCCTAGAAGCAGCGTTCATCAACCGGGACCGCACAGACTTCGTGGCGGAGCACGGTGAGGAAGCCTGGTTTGAGAAGGTCGCAGCAGACGCGACCGTCCTCTACCCCAGGTTGTTGCGCCCCAACGGCGACAAGTTCAAGCACCCCGCGGACCGCGGTAAGGGCTACAACGTGGAAGAAGTTGACGCCCTCATGGACCGGTTGGGCGCCTTCTTTGATGACCGGGATCGGCTCACTGAGGAAGACATTCGCAGCGCCATGTTCACGGTTTCTCGGGGCGAAAACGCTTACGTGGAAGCCCAAGTTGACGCTTTCCTAGGGCGCGCCGTCCACATTTTGACAGCGGTTTCGTGACCACTTCCCCCCTCAAACGGGATGTGGTGATCCTCGGTTCCACCGGGTCCATTGGGACTCAGGCGCTCGAGGTAGTCCAGGACACTGGCCGTTTCAACGTGGTTGGGTTGGCGGCGGGTGGCTCCTCCCTAAAGTTGCTTGCCGCCCAAGCGGCGAAGTTTCGCCCCCAAGTGGTTGCGGTCGCCAAAGAAATCACCGACAAAGACTTTGCAGAGCCCGGTAGTGAAGCCGCGGCCCTACGTGAGGCGTGCGAGAAGGTCGGCGCCGAACTGCTGGTTGGTCCCGGCTCTACCGAAACCTTGGCGGGTTCCTTCCCGGACGCGGTCGTCCTGAACGGGGTCACGGGCGGGATTGGTCTAGAGGCGACCTTGCGCGCGTTGACTGTGGGGTCCACGCTCGCCTTGGCGAACAAAGAGTCTTTGGTCGTTGGTGGAGCGCTGGTGAAGCAGGCGATCCAGCGTCCCGGGCAGGTGGTCCCCGTGGATAGTGAGCACTCCGCAATCGCCCAAGCGCTGCTGGCAGGTGTTCACGAGAAGGGCATGACCTCCCCAGTCGTCACCGGCAAGTCAGAGTTGAAAGAGCTGGTCCTCACCGCCTCTGGCGGACCGTTTCGGGGCCGCAAACGCGAAGACCTCCAAAACGTCACGGCGAAGCAGGCGTTGGCGCATCCGACGTGGGCGATGGGGCCGGTTGTCACCGTGAACTCTTCGACCCTCATGAACAAGGGGCTGGAGCTGATCGAGGCGGCCCTCCTCTTTGACGTGAAGCCGGAGAACATCATTCCTGTGGTGCACCCCCAGTCGATCGTCCACTCCATGGTCACTTGGCAAGACGGGTCGACCATCGCTCAGGCGTCTTACCCGGACATGAAGGTCCCAATCGCCCTCGGGCTAGACTGGCCAAACCACATGAAACACATTGGGAGGCCGCTGGAGTGGGGGAGGGCGACTGAATGGACGTTCGAACCTGTTGACCATGAGGTGTTCCCGGCACTGACCATCGCCCGCGACGCCCTGTCTGCTTCCGCCACCCACCCGGCGGTGATGAACGCTGCGAACGAGGTGGGTGTCGACACCTTCCTTGCAGGAAACACAGGTTGGGTGAATATTGTTGACGTAGTCGCACAGGTGGTTGAAGAACACGAAGGGGTTTCTAACCCGACCTTTGATGACGTGATGGCCGCTCAAGAGTGGGCGACTAGGCGGGCGAGTGAACTGTTGGGGGTGGAATGTACCTAGTCGGCTTGATCATTTTGATCATTGGGCTGCTCGTGTCGGTCGCGTTGCACGAGTTCGGTCACCTCCTGCCCGCCAAAAAGTTCGGCACCTTGGTTCCTGAGTATTGGGTGGGTTTCGGTCCCACCCTGTGGGAAACGAAGAAGGGGGACACCACCTATGGGATCAAAGCGATCCTCCTAGGTGGTTACGTCCGCATCTTGGGCATGTTTCCCACCGCCGAAGCCGTTGGCGTCACGGATGACGGCACCGATCACTCACTGGTCGCTGAGGCCCGCAGACAGTCCGCCCTAGAGTTGGAAGAGGCCAACCAAGACGGCGCAACCGGCACCCCCTTCTACACCTTGCCCACTGGGAAAAAACTGGTGGTCATGATGGGTGGCCCCCTCATGAACCTGTTGCTCGCGGTGGTCCTCACGGCCGTGGTGCTGATGGGCATCGGTTTTCAGGCGCCTTCCAACAAAATTGATGACGTGATGCCCGCTGAAGGTTCTACTACCAGCCCCGCGATAGAAGCGGGCTTAGAGGCCGGAGACCGCATCGTCGCTTGGGACGGGGCGCAGGTTTCCTCTTGGGACCAGGTCGTGGAAGCCATCCAGGCAACGGGAGAATCTGGCGCGGACGTCACCGTTGACCGGGATGGTAAGCAGGTCACGCTGCACGTAGTTCCGGTCGAGAACGAAGAGGGCGGCAAGTTCGTTGGCGTCGTCAGCGCGTTGGAACGCGAGCCAGGCACGTTCAAGGACGTCCTCGACACGGTATGGATGCAGGCCACCATGACCGGTAAGGCGATCCTCGCGCTGCCCGTGAGCCTGTACGACTTGGTGCGGTCCTTCTTCACGGGTGAAGAGAGAGACCCGAACGGCGTGCTGTCGGTGGTTGGGGTGGCGCGCCTCGCCGGGGAAATCACCTCTGCCCCCACCGAAGCCGCCGC
>CAYFUO010000006.1:6460-33156 GCA_964346255.1 uncultured Actinomyces sp.
TTGGGGTGGCGCGCCTCGCCGGGGAAATCACCTCTGCCCCCACCGAAGCCGCCGCGACCGGGGAAACAAACGTCATGGCAGGCATGTCCGTCCTGGACCGAGTCGCCCTAATGTTGTCGCTGCTCGCAGCGCTCAACATGGCGCTGTTCGTGTTCAACCTGGTGCCACTGCCACCCTTGGATGGGGGGCACGTGGCTGGCGCCCTGTGGGGTGGGGCGAAGAACGCGACCGCTAAGGTGGCACGGAAGCCGAAGCCGAAGCCGGTAGACATGGCTAAAATGATGCCTCTCACCTACACGGTGTTTGGACTCTTGTTGGTGATGACTATCATTTTGGTAGTAGCAGATTTCGTAAAGCCCCTCTCTCTTGCATGAGTGAGGGTGATGGGGGAGTTCATGGCAACTGAAACACCACTGGGCATGCCGAAGGTGGCCGTGCCCCCGTTCCCAAGGCAAAAGACCCGACTCATCCACGTTGGGGACGTTCCAGTTGGGGGCGACTCACCAATCTCAGTGCAGTCCATGACCACCACGAAAACCCACGACATCGGAAAGACGCTGCGGCAGATCGCTGAACTCACCACCGCGGGATGCGACATCGTCCGCGTCGCTGTTCCCACCGATAAGGACGCTGAGGCGCTACCGATCTTGGTGCAGCACTCAACGGTCCCAATCATCGCTGACATTCACTTCCAGCCCCGCTACGTGTTCGCAGCGATCGAGGCTGGGTGCGGGGCAGTGCGAGTGAACCCGGGGAACATCCGCAAGTTCGATGACCAAGTGGGGGCCATCACGCGCGCCGCCGCCGACCACGGCACCTCCCTGCGCATCGGGGTGAATGCTGGTTCTCTGGACAAGCGCATGTACCAGAAGTTCGGGGGAGTCACCCCAGAGGCCCTTGCGGAATCAGCCATGTGGGAAGCGTCCCTATTCGAGGAGCACGGCTTCCACGACTTCAAAATCTCCGTCAAACACCATGACCCACTCACCATGATCCGGGCTTACGAGATTTTGTCCGAGGCCGGGGACTGGCCCCTTCACCTCGGTGTCACCGAGGCCGGACCTCAGTTCCAAGGGACCATCAAGAGCGCAACCGCGTTCGGCGCGCTTCTCAGGGAAGGCATCGGCGACACGATCCGGGTTTCCCTGTCCGCCCCACCCGTGGAAGAGGTGAAGGTCGGGGTAGAGATCCTGCAATCCATGGGGCTGCGCCCAAGAACGCTAGAGATTGTGTCCTGCCCGTCGTGCGGCAGGGCGCAGGTGGATGTTTACACCTTGGCTGAAGAGGTCACCGAAGGTCTGAAGGACGTGAAGGTCCCCCTGCGGGTAGCTGTCATGGGTTGCGTGGTGAACGGGCCGGGAGAGGCTCGGGAGGCGGACCTAGGGGTCGCTGCTGGCAACCAGAAGGGCCAGATATTCATTCGCGGCAAGGTCGTTGAAGTGGTGCCGGAAGATCAGATCGTGGAGACGCTCATCAAATACTCTTACCAGGTCGCTGAGGAGCTGGGGTTAGAGGAAGAAGACGGAAGTGGGGTTGAGGTCATTGCATAAAGTAACGAAGGTTCTGCTGGGTGGCGCTGCTGCCGGGGCGGTTGCTCTGGGCGTGTCAGGGTTCCCGAAGAGGGTTGGCCTCACGAAGGCGCGCGCGGGCGTGTCAATGCCGGGGGATCTGGTGTTGCCCTCCGCTCAGTCGGTGGTGGACCGGTCTGTGGTGGTGGATGCCAAACCTCAGAGCGTGTGGCCGTACGTGATCCAGTTGCGCCACGACTTCAAAGACCTGTGGGACGCCCCCGTGAAGACTGAGGTCATCGAAGAACCCAACTTGGTCGTTTGGCGAACCGGTGAGCCTGCTGCGGATGGCGACTTGGACCTGTTCGATGCCTCCGCCGCGATCGTTCTTGAGCCGATTTCAGACGGCGAGACCCGCATTCACGTGCGGGAACGCTACAACTTCTACAATCCGAAGGGCCGCTTGGCCGCCGCCGTGGTGACGACGGCCAGTGCCATCTCGATTTATTCCCGCCTCCGCAAGATCGGTGAGGCGGCCGCCGTCATGTCAGGTAAGACCCGTGGCGGCGCGAACAGCCCGTTTAGCCTCTAGCAGTTAGGATCCCCATGCTCACTAGGATGGATGACCTTTTCGTTACCACCCTCCGAGAAGACCCGGCTGATGCAGAGTTGGCCAGCCACAAGCTCTTAGTTCGCGCCGGTTACATTCGCCGCGCGGCCCCAGGTGTTCACACATGGCTGCCCCTAGGCCTGCGCACGCTCCGCAAGATTGAACAGATCATCCGCGAAGAGATGGACGCGATTGGGGCCCAGGAGGTTCTGTTTTCGGCACTGCAGCCGGCAGAACCCTACCAGGCGACCGGCCGCTGGGAAGATTACGGGGACAACCTGTTCAGGTTGAAGGACCGGCGTGGGGGAGACTACCTGCTGGCGCCAACGCACGAGGAAATGTTCGCCCTCATCGTGAAGGACATGATCACCTCCTACAAGGAACTGCCCCTCACCCTCTACCAAATCCAAACGAAGTTCCGCGACGAACTTCGGGTGCGCGGCGGCTTGTTGCGGGGCCGCGACTTCCTGATGAAGGACGCTTACAGCTTCGACCTGACCGATGAACAGTTGGACACCTCTTACGCGGACGAGAGGCTGGCCTACACGCGCATCTTTGACAGGCTGGGGTTGGACTACGTGATCGTCTCCGCCATGTCCGGCGCGATGGGTGGTTCGAAGTCTGAAGAGTTCCTACTCCCATCCCCGGTCGGCGAAGACACCTTCGTGACCTCCCCCGGAGGTTACGTGGCGAACACGGAAGCCGTCACCACGCCGTCCCCTAAGCACGCGAGCATCGAAGGTTTGCCTGAGCCCCTCAAGGTTCACACGCCTGACGCGGAGACCATTGAAACCATGGTTGCAGCCATGAACGAGGCGGCGCCCCGCAAGGACCGCCCGTGGCAGGCGTCTGACACGTTGAAGAACGTGGTGTTCACAGCTGTCGCCCCAACAGGGGAGCGTGAACTGGTGGTGATCGGCCTTCCTGGCGACCGCGAGGTTGACACGGTGCGACTCGAAGGGTCGCTGGCGCCGTTCACAGTGGAGAAGGCGACCGATGAGGAGCTCGCTGAGCACCCCGAGTTGGTCCCCGGTTACATCGGCCCGGAGGTCGTGGGTCCGAACGCCCGTAAGGACGAGGACGACGAGTACACCGTCTCCTACTTCGTTGACCCGAGGGTGTCGAAGGGAAGCATTTGGGCTTCCGGTTCTAACGAGCACGGCTACCACACCGCGAACCTAGTGGCCGGCCGCGACTTCCAAGTTGACGGTTTCATTGAGGCCGCTGAAGTCCGCGACGGGGATCCCGCCCCCGACGGGTCTGGTCCCATGACGCTTCACCGTGGCATCGAGATCGGCCACATCTTCCAACTCGGCAAGAAATACGCTGAAGCCCTTGGCGTCACCGTGCTGGACAAGGACGGCAAAGAAAAGACCGTCACCATGGGCTCCTACGGCATTGGGGTGTCCCGGGTGCTCGCCGCTGTCGCCGAAGTGACCAGCGACGACATGGGGCTCGCATGGCCGGCAGCTATCGCCCCTTACGACGTGGATGTGGTTGTCGCAGGCAAGGGTGAAGCATTGGAAGATGCAGCCCTCGTCCTTGCTGAAGACCTGTCCTCCTCCGGGCTCGCGGTGCTGCTGGACGATAGGAAGCGCGTGAGTGCGGGCGTGAAGTTCGCTGACTCTGAACTGATCGGCATACCGATCACCGTGGTGGTGGGTAGGGGCCTAAAGGACGGGAAGGTGGAAGTTCGCCAGCGTCGAACGGGGGATCGCGCGGACGTCGCCGTGGATGACGCTTACATGTACGTCACCCGCCTCAACAAAGAACTCATCGCAGCCGGGCAGAGGCGCGCCGACAAAGAGACCCGCGTCTAGGACTAGGGCGAGTTCCAGCCGACTCAGAGCTCGAGCGTTTCAGGCGCCAGGGCAGCATCAAACGCGCAGGCGAACTCGAGCGACAAGCAACTGTCGTGCCGTTTTGACTGGGGAATCAGTTCAACTAGGGAAGAAAAGGGAACATGGCAATCCGTGAGATAAGGGTGATTGGGGACCCGGTGCTCCGCACCCCCACCGACTGGATCACCGACATTGACGACAAGGTGAAGGCCCTAGTTGAGGACCTACTGGAAACCGTTGACATGGACGGGCGCGCGGGGCTCGCCGCACCCCAGATTGGGGTGGGCCTGCGTGCTTTCTCCTGGAACATCGACGGCGACATCGGCTACGTGCTGAACCCGCGCCTCGAAGAAGTCTCTGACGATGAGTACCAGGACGGTGAGGAAGGCTGCCTGTCGGTGCCGGGACTGTGGTATCCGACGAAGAGGGCTTGGTATGCGAGGGTGCGCGGCATCGACCTTGACGGCAAGGAGGTTGTGGTGGAGGGGGAGGAGCTCATGGCCCGCGCCCTCCAACACGAGACCGACCACTTGGAAGGCATGATCTACATCGACCGTCTGGAGCGCCGCCTGAAGCGGAAAGCTCTGAAAGCGATCCGGGACTCCAACTATTAGGACCCGGCGGCTGCCAAGACCGGGCGGCCAAAACTTGGTTCTTGCTACCGGGTCGCCGTAACCAGTCGTGGGGTCTCCGCCGTTACCCCAGCGCCCACCTAAGGCACCGCACCCCCGCCGACGTCCCCACGGGCAGGCGTCTGCTTTGAGCGCGCCGTAGAATGGCGCCTAGACCCACCTGCCGCCAGAGCATCTGGAAGGTCATCTGGCGAACCATTCGTTGAGGGGGACCCATGACATTCAATCAGGGCGTGCGGATCGACAGCTCGAAAGTGCAGCGTCGAGGCCGCGGAGGCAAGGCTGGCGCAGTGGGCGGCGGCGGACTGCTCACTGTGGTTGTCCTCCTGCTTCTGTCATATGCGACCGGTGTGGATTGGATGCCACTCGCCGGAGGCTCCGCTGCCTACGAGGCACCAACTGAGGCCGTCGACGTTGAAGAGATCGAGTGTTCCACAGGACAAGACGCGAACACTTCTGAGGAATGCCGCATGATCGGCACCGCCAACGCATTAGACACCTACTGGGGTTCGACCCTGCGTGATTATGAGTCGCCCGGCGTCGTCTTGTTCACCGACTCCACCATGTCAGGCTGCGGGCAGGCCACGGCCGCGACGGGTCCGTTCTACTGCCCAGCGGATGAAACCATCTACCTCGATACCGCCTTCTTTGACGTCCTGCGCGGCCAGTACGGTGCGCAGACCGGGTCGCTCGCCCAAATGTATGTTCTCGCTCACGAATGGGGCCACCACGTCTCTAACCTCACCGGGAGCCTCGACCAAGGAAACCGAGAGTCAGGGGCAACAGGTGGCTCAGTGAGATTAGAGCTGCAAGCCGACTGCTACGCGGGATCCTGGGTGGGTAGCGCATCCACGGTTCCCGAAGAATCTACGGGCGTCCCCTACTTGATGCCGGTGACCGAAGACCAGATCTCGGATGCCTTGGAGGCCGCAGCGTCGATTGGGGACGACCACATCATGGAACAGGCTGGCCAGAGGGTGAATCCCGACCGGTTCACCCACGGTTCTTCTGAGCAGAGACAAAAATGGTTCCTCACCGGCTACGAAGAAGGCCCCGCAGCGTGCGACACGTTCGCGGTAAGCGCCGCTGACTTGTAGCGAACCGAACCCACAGGGAAGGCGTCGCTCTCGGTTCTCGAGGTCACTCGTGGGTGCCTAGGGCGCAGGGTCTGGGGGCGCGGAGTCTAGGGGCGCGGGATCTAGGGGCACAGAGTCCAAGGCGCTCAGCCTAGGTCGGCGAGGCCCTGACCTCGCTTGTCTCCCTTGGATAAAAACCCGTCATGGGCGATACTTAAGGCAACTGCATCGGACATTCGGTGAATTGGGCGTTGGGGAAGACGTTTTCCAAGGAAACCGGAGGTAACGATGACAGGCAGGACAACTAGGGGTGTGCTCTTTGTGCACTCGGTGCCCCCAGCGCTCTGCCCGCACGTTGAGTGGGCAGCCGGAAATGCGCTGGGGCGTGAAGTGCGCCTAGAATGGACGAACCAGAGCGCGGCTCCAGGCATGCTGCGCGCTGAACTGTCTTGGGCAGGCGACATAGGGGCTGGCGCGCGCCTCGCCTCCGCCCTGCGCGGATGGGAACACTTGCGCTACGAAGTGATCCAGGAACCCACCCCCGAAACGGATGGGTCCCGTTGGGCTCACACCCCATCCCTTGGAATCTTCCACTACCAAACCGATGTTGCCGGCAACGTCGTGGTGCCTGAGGACCGCATTCGCTCGGCCATCACCAACTCCCACAACCAACAAGACCTGTTGGAGGCCCTCGACCTAGCTCTCGGGCAAGCATGGGACGACGACTTAGAGCCTTTCCGCTACGCAGGTGCAGGAGCGCCGGTGCGTTGGTTGCACAGGGTCGGCTGAGGCCAAAATTTGGGTAGGCTCTTAAAACCGGGATGTGGCAGCCACCGAAGGGTGAATGAATGGGAACCATCGGAGATCGTTTAGGCGCTGACCTGATGGCGCTGTTTGGTGGGGAAGGGGAAGCCCCATCAGACACGCCCCCAGATGCACCCGAAAGTCCTCCTGAGGAGGAAGAGGTGGCGCCCGTCCCGGACGAACCAGTTGAGGAAGTGCATACCTCTGAGGCTGAGGTCCTCCCAGTCGCCACGGAGGAGACACTCACCAGTGTCCTCACAGAAACCATTGCCGAACTTTCTGGCATTCCCGCCTCTGTCATCGAGATAGACGCTTCTCTAGACGAGGACTTGGACATCACGGGGTTGGCGCTATGGGCGGTGGTGGCGGAACTGGAACGCTTTGTTGGCGCCCAATTCCAAGACAAGGACGTGCTCGCGTGGAAGACACTGGGGGACATCGTGGTTGCTGCGAAGGCCGAGTCGTAACGTCTGTTCTTCTCTCCGGCGAACAAGCAGCGCCCATCTGCTTCCGCTGTCAAGCCACCTAGGACCGCTCCACAACCGTGGCCCACCTTGGCAGGGCGCTGTATGATAACAGGGTTCCGCCGCGGCTTTTAATGGGAGAAACGAACATGAGGCAAGAGGCTCCAAACGGGTCCAACACTTTAGGCGGTCCTCCGCCGCCCTCACCGGAGGACTTTGCGAGCGCTGGACCACAGGGCTCACCGCGAACGCCCAAGAGATATGCGGGTCCTTTGGTGGCCCTCGCAACTGCCTTGGCTGTCGCGCTGGTGCTCGGCGTCGTTTTCTGGCTTGTCTCCCGTTCCACGACAGGCGGTGGCGCGGAAATGGATGAGGCCCTATCGGGTCTCGAGGCTTCCATCTCCTCCGCTGAAGAAGCGCTAGACCGGGCGCGAAACGCGAACGATGTGCTCACGGCAGAAGCTGAATCGACTGGTGACGCGGCAGCCTTGGAACTTGCGGACGAAGCTGATGAAGCGGCAACTCAGTTCGCAGTCGCGTTAGAGAGAACGCGAGAAGTACAGGCGTCCGCTGAAGCTCAAAAGCCGAGTACTGAGACGGTAGAAAAGGTCAAAGAGGCAACAACGGCTCTGGATGACTTGACCATAGAACTCCACGAGGTCACAGAGACCGTGGAAGAGACCACCCAAGAACTCCAAGCGGGGTCTCCGCAGATGAACTTGGAACAAATAGCCAAGGGGGATTACTCGAGTGTTCGCGGCCACTGGGAAGCTGAGCCTCGAGAAATGGTAGACGCTGCGGTTTCCAGCACGATTGACTTTGGTCCCGGTAACGAGTTCACGTACAAGTTCGGTGACGTGCCAGCCTACAGCGAGGTGCTCGTGGGGGACGGTCTGCAGGAAGCGAGTCTTGAAAGATGGGATCCAGCGCTCTACTGGGACAAAAACTATGTTGGGTGCAGTCAGTTCACGTCGACCGTGAGGCAGGCGCCCGGCAACGTGTCGATTCGTTGGGAATGCGTTGACCCATCCTCAAACTCCATCTCCCACTACATCGACTTCGCATTCTTTGAGCCCGGCGTGCCTGTCAACTGGCCGAACGCTCTCTTCATGGACGATCCCGACTCAGTCATAGCGCCCACACTCAATGACCTCCCTCAAAACCTTGATGTGCCGCGGATAGCGGCTAGGGCGATCACGGCGCATGGTGGGGATAAGTACTCGAACATGAAGGAGCACACCTTCTACCTGACGGGTTCCGGTGGGATCCAGGCTGACGCCCAAGAGGACCCAGCGGACGAGGCGAAGGACCCCAAATGCATCGCTCCTGTTGAGGGCGCTTACCCGTGTGCGGGCGGTCCGATCCCCGAAGGTGCTAAGCAGCTGCCGGGGTTCGTTCCTAAAGATACAGGCACGTCGGAACAGGTCGCGTCGTTCGGGACTCCTTCAGGCAACATTCATTGCTCCGTCGAAACGACAGAAACGATTTGCATAGTTGGCAGCTGGGACTCCAGCACCCTGCCGGGCTATATAGAGGAGCAGGGTGGAGCTGGTGGTGTGACCTTGAAGGCAGCCGGTCCCCCTAACTACAGCATCCATAGCGGAGCGCCGATCGGCGGCAACCGGCCGGGTGGCATGGCCGTCGACACGGTTCCCTACGGCACTGTCTGGTCCTTTGGCGACTTCGTGTTCGCATCGGAGGAAAACGGCCTCACCTTTTGGAACGCCAAGTCAGGTTACGGAGCGCTCATCAACAAGGCTGGGTTCTACCCTTTCGGGCCAGGGTGAGTGAGTGGGGCCCAGTTACTCCCGCTGAACAAGGATCACTTGGCGAGTGGTGCGTGCTCTTCTAGCAGTGGCCCAGTTGCTGGCTGCTTTTGGGTCTTGCTTTGCAGCGTCCCAACCCAGTCGGTGCACTTTGGGGACACTCGGGGAGCCTTGGTCAGGACTTGTTGAGTTCAGCTGAAAAAGCGGCCCAAGAGGAAGCACACGAGATAGACTTCGGGCTCAGAACACAGGTTTCACAGCTCCTGTTTTACTGTGGAAACTCATGCGTGGTTGCGCGGAACTGATTGAAAACGTGATGCGATCTGACCGCCGCCGTTCCGTTCACACTAGGGGGAAACAATGGATCCGGAACTCTACAAGTTGGCCGCCGATCCAGCAGTTGAGCCTGAAACGCTTGCCTCGCTAGCGTTTCACCATCCGGAGCTATGGTCCCTCATCCTTCTTAACCCAGCTTGCTATCCAGAACTTCGCGATTGGATTGTGCAGCAGCCTGACTACGTTGCCGCCCCTGGCTTTCACCCGGCCGTTGACGAACAAGCACCGACAGCCGTCCCCCAAAGTGCGGAGTCCTACGAGCCTTTGGCTGAGGAAGCACCGTCGGGAGCCCCATCGATGCCGGAGGCAACCCAGGCGTCGTCGGCATCCAAGATTCCCGTGGTCGCCATCTTGGCGGTGGCGGTCGCCGTCGTCTTGGTGGCAGCAGTTGTCGCCGCGGCCACCGGGAACCTAGGGGGACTCTCCACCGCGACGGGCATCGGGGTGTCGAGAGAACAAGGCTGTCAGAACCTAGTGGATGCGCTGATGGAGATCGAAGTTTCGCAGGAAGACGCGGACAGTTACTTTGAAGACGACTACGACCTAGAAGACTGGGACGCTCTCATGGGCGACTACTTGTATGGTGTGGGCGACGTGCTGTCGAAGACAATGGGGTCCGTCTCAAAGAAAATAGGTAACAGAGAGGTCCGCGCAGCGTGGGATGACTACGCGAACTATCTACAAAGAGTTGCCGACCCGAGTTACTGGCTTTCAGGCGACCTCACCGAGGAGAGCGTTTACGAAATGATGGAGGAGGAAGCCATGTACCTAGAACGCTTGGACACGCTCTGCCCGAACGTGGTTCTCCCCGACTCGATCTACTAACGCGATAGCAGTCTCTCTCAAAGGCACCCACCTACGGTCGGTGCCCGAGAGGTGGGGAGGGACAGTCGTAGGAGGGCCGCGAGATGACGGTCTTGGGTTGTGGACGTGTGCGCAGTCCGAGCCCCGCCATTTTGGGGCTCTCTTCGGCACTTCCCCATGTTTCACTGCACGCCGCTGCGCGAGGACTGCCCGACAAAAATGGGGCGGACCCGCACCGTTTCCGGTGGGCCCGCCCCATTTTCAAAACCTTACGGTCTTAGACGCTACAACCTCAGTTGTAGGGCATAGGTGCCGCGTCGATCGCGTCGTTGTGCAACTGGTACTTGTCGATCGCCTGCTGCAACACGGAGCGGTCCATCTTGCCCTCCTGCACTAGGCCTTCCAGTACCTTGACGGCCGTGGACTCCGCATCCACGTGGAAGTAGCGGCGAGCAGCCCTACGAGTGTCAGAAACACCGAACCCGTCCGTTCCCAAGGTCAGGTAGCGACCGGGGATCCAAGGGCGCAACTGGTCCGGAACCAAGCGGTCCCAGTCAGACGTTGCAACGAACGGACCTTCAGCCCCAGCCAGCTGCTGCTGGATGAAGGGTACGCGCTGCTCCTCATTCGGGTGCAGGTAGTTGTGGTTGTCAGCCTCAATCCCGTCCTTGCGCAGCTCGTTCCAAGAAGTCACCGACCAAACGGCCGCGTCGACACCCCAGTCATTTTGCAGCAGACCCTTAGCCTTCCGCGCCCACGGCACCCCCACGCCCGACGCCAAGATCTGAGCCTTGAGCCCGTTCCCACTGTGCTCTTCAACCTTGTAGATGCCGCGGATCACGCCTTCAACATCCAAGTTCTCTGGCTCACGAGGCTGCGAAATCGGCTCGTTGTACATGGTGAGGTAATACAAGATCTCCGACTCACGGGGATCATCCTTCCCGTACATGCGCTTGATGCCGTCTTTGACGATGTGGCCGAGCTCGTAAGCGTAAGCAGGGTCGTAGGAGACGAACCCATGGTTGGTGGAGGAGAGTACGTGGCTGTTGCCATCCAAGTGCTGCAAACCCTCACCGGTTAGGGTCGTGCGTCCCGCGGTCGCCCCAATAACGAAGCCCTTCGTCAACATGTCAGCGGCGGCCCAGAACTGGTCGCCCGTGCGCTGGAAACCGAACATGGAGTAGAAGATGTACACCGGAAGCAACGGCACGTTGTGCGTGCTGTAAGCCGTGCCAGCCGTCTGTAGGGCAGCAGCAGAACCAGCCTCAGTAATCCCCGTGTGCAGGATCTGACCTTCAGTGGACTCCTTGTAAGACAACATCATGTCCGCGTCCACAGCCGTGTAGTTCTGGCCGTGGGTGTTGAAGATCTTCGCTGACGGGAACACCGAGTCCAAGCCGAACGTGCGGGCCTCATCAGGGATGATCGGCACAACGTACTTGCCGATGACCGGGTCACGCATGAGCTCACGCAAAGCCCTCACGAACGCCTGAGTCGTGGCAATCTCCTGCTTTCCAGACCCGCGCGCCAGCAACTGGAACGGCTTCTCCGGTATGGTTTCCCACTTCGGATCAAAGTCGTTGCGTGCCGGCAGGTAACCGCCAAGCTGTTGACGGCGTTCCTTCATGTAGAGAAGCGCCGGATGATCCGCTGGGGGCTTGTAGTAAGGAGGCACACCCGGATTTGCGTCCAACTCTTCATCCGAGATTGGGATGCTGAGGTAGTCACGCAAGTACTTCGCGTCATCGGGGCTCATCTTCTTCATCTGGTGGGTCGCGTTACGCCCAGCGAACGAAGGTCCAAGAGCGTAGCCCTTGATGGTGTGAGCGATGATGACGGTCGGCTGACCCGTGTGCTCCACCGCCGCCTTGTAAGCCGCATACATCTTGCGGTAGTCGTGACCGCCGCGGCGCAAGTTCCAGATCTGGTCGTCAGTCCAGTTCGCAACCATTGCCTTAGTGCGGGGATCGCGACCGAAGAAATGCTCACGGACGTAAGCGCCATCGTTCGCCTTGAACGTCTGGTAGTCGCCGTCCAGCGTGTCGTTCATGATGTTGACCAGAGCATGGTCCTTGTCGGCCGCCAGCAGCTGGTCCCAGCCGCGACCCCAGACGACTTTGATGACGTTCCAGCCGGCGCCCTTGAAGAAGGCTTCCAGCTCTTGAATGATCTTGCCGTTGCCACGCACCGGGCCATCTAGGCGCTGCAGGTTCGCGTTCACCACGAACGTTAAGTTGTCCAAGTTCTGGATGGAGGCCATCTGGAGCAGGCCACGCGATTCGGGCTCGTCCATCTCGCCGTCGCCCATGAACGCCCACGTGTGCTGCTGGGACGTGTCCTTCAGGCCACGCATGTGCAGGTACTTGTCGATCCACGCCTGGTAGATCGCGGCTGCCGGGCCTAAGCCCAAAGAGACCGTGGGGTACTCCCAGAAGTCACGCATCTGGCGTGGGTGCGGGTAGGAGGGGATTCCTTCAGGGGTAGAGACCTGCTGGCGGAACCCGTCTAACTGTTCAGCAGTCAAGCGACCCTCGACGAACGCGCGAGCGTAGTTACCGGGGGAGGCGTGACCTTGGAAGAACACGTGGTCCCCACCACCCGGATGGTCCTTGCCGCGGAAGAAGTGGTTGAACCCAACCTCATACAAGGTCGCAACCGAAGCGTAAGAAGAAATGTGCCCACCAACGCCAACACCGGGACGCTGAGCACGCGTCACCATCGCAGCAGCGTTCCAACGGATCCAGCGACGGTACTGGCGTTCCATGGCCTCATCGCCGGGGAAGTAGGGCTCCTGCTCCACGGGGATGGAGTTGATGTAAGGGGTGGTGAGCTCTAGGGGAACAGAAACGTTCCGGCGGCGGGCTTCATCCAGCATTTGCAGCAGAACGAAGCGGGCACGTGGCGCACCTTTGTCCGCGATTAAGCCTTCGAGGGATTCAACCCACTCTTCGGTTTCCTCCGGGTCATTGTCTGGCACCTGATTCAGCATGCCGCTCACAACTGGTCTATTTAGTGGGGACACCAACTACCACATCCTCGAGGGTCGATCGCCATTGCTTGTCCACCCCATTGTCCTAAAGATTCACGAAAATATCGATGTGAGTTGGGACTTTGGACCGATGAGTTTCGACTCAGAGTCTCGGCGGGCAGCGCGGGGCGCCCTCGTGGCACGCGAAGTTGGGGCTCTCAAGCAGCTGTTAACCTTAAGCAGGACTAAGGGGCTGGCCCTGTGGCGTTTGATGTCCTCTACGCAATAATCAAAGACGCAAGCCTCTACGACCCACCCAGACCCGCCTCAGCGGCTTGACAACATAGGGGCACCCCACGTCGGTGCGGGGATTCTAGGTTGGAGTCATGTGCTTCCCATGCCATGGGCCGGGATTCAAAGCGCAAGGTCGACTGTAGGCAGGGGAGGCGCGCAAGCACGCGCAGGCCTAGGCAGCAAGACGCGTCAGCCTCCCAGCCCCGACCGCGAATGGGAGTTGGAGCTCGACGGCCGAGCCATCCCAACCACTACAACCGTCGGCCTAGGGGAATGACAAAGAGGACCCGTGCCTTCGCACTTGGCCTGACCCTGCTGGTTGTCGCTACGGCAACCCTCATCCCCTGTACGCAGGGCTTACGGCCGGTAGCGGATGTCTCCCGTCGTTTTCGTAGATTGTTGAGAGGCGCTGGTTTGCCAACGCGGATCGGACCTCTAGGTTTCCACTTCCTGTCGAACGCTGCCATGTTCTTCCCGGTCGGGTTCTTCCTTGGGCTTCTGCTGTGGAACAGGTGGAAGGCTTGGCTCTTCGCAGTGTTGCCGCTGGCCTCGCTCGGCATCGAGATCTTTCAGCACCTATTCCTTCCGAGCCGTGCGCCCCAATTCCAAGACGTTGTCGCAAACACTCTCGGTGGCTGGCTGGGTCTTTCGTTTTCCTCTTGGTGAGGCGGATAGTCCATGGGGCTCAGGCTCGGAAACCCTCGTTAGAACGCGGAGAAGAAGATCTCACGTCTCAGGATTCGGGGCGGGCATCCGCCGTGATCGACGTTGTTGCCTGGGGCGTTGCGATCCTGTTCGGCGGCCTGGTTTTCCTCTCAATCGGAGGAGTTCGGATCTCGCATTGTCGTGAGCTTTGCTTGCGGTCCATCATTGCAGCACCCCAGGCAGCGGCAGGACTGCTGTTAGGAGTCTATCGCTTTGGCGGTAGGAAACCCCTAAGTCGACTAGACCTGACTCTTATCACTTTAGTGCCCTGAGATTCTTAGCTTGTTGAGGTGTTTTTGGGTTTCGGGGGGTATGTAGGTGGGGATGGTTTGTGTGACTTCTCCGATTTGGATGGTGGCGTCTCGTAGGGGTTGGAGGAGCTCGATGAGCTTCTTCTTGGACAGCCCGGTTGCTTGTTCGAGGTAGCGACTGATCGCTAGAGCGGTGAAAACGATGACGAGGTGGGCGTGGATGGCATCTTTTGTGTGGTGGTAGAAAGGGCGAGCTCCTAGGTCGTTCTTACTCATGCGGAAGGCCCGCTCGATTTGGAACAGGTTGGAATACCAGGTGACGATCTGGGTGCCCGCAACGGTTTCGGGCAGGTTAGTCACGTAGCCTTTAAGCCCGGCGAGGCGTTTGGCTTGGTTGTATAGGTCTTCATCGAAGGCGGGCTTGTTACCGCGGGTTTTCACGAAGCGCGGCTTCTTGCTCGCGCTGGGAGTCTCAACTACTTTCAGTGCGCGTTCCCGTTGGTCTTGGAGGACTTTCAGGTCTCGTTGAGCCCGGTGTTGCTTGTACTGGTAGACCACCCTCCGCGTAGTAGCGGGTAGGTCTTTACCGGCCATCACTCGTTGACGCTCAAAGATCTGTCCGTCAACGAAGCGGGTATCGGGGTGGCCTTCTAGGCCTTGAAGGATCTCCTTTTTCGCTGAGGAAGTTTTACTGCCCACAATGAAACTGAACCCGTTAGCTTCCAAAGCCAGGCAGTTACGTGCAGACAAGATACCCGCGTCCGCAACGACCACCAAGTTCCGCAGTTTCTGGCCGTGACGAGCCACTAAGGCTTCTATCACGGGAATCAGGTATCGGGTTTCTCCTTTGTTACCAGGAAACACCACGAACTCTAAAGGGAACCCGTCCGCATCGGTGAGGAGCCCAAACTGCACTTGAGGACCAAACCGTCCCTCTTTACCCCGCCCCGCAGCTCGTAGCCCATCAGTCTTATCAGTCTGAAAATGTAAGGTCGTGGTATCGAAAAGGGCCAGCGTCAATGCTTGGTCGCGGGTAGCGAAGTCAAAAGCGGCGCGGCACACCACGTCTTGGTAGTCCCGGTCAACCGCCCGTTTCAAGCACCTGTAGAAAATGGGTGCAGAGAACGCGGGAACCCCTAAACCAGAGATCACGCGGGGCACCTCAGCCTTGCTGGTTGGTTCAACCACCCGGGCTAACACCAACTGTTTGAAGGCTTCGTCCCCAACTTGGCCGAACCCGACTTCTCGGTAAGCCCGTTCCAGGACTTCCCACAACAAACGTGACACCGAGCCCATCACCTGGGGGCCCTGCCCCGAACCGGGGTCCTCACCTCTCCAGTCAAGTTCCAGTTGGTCGGGGTCAACCAAGAGTTCTTGAGCTTCTCGCCGCAAGATGGCTAGTTCCACTTCACTGTGAGCCGAACCAACATGAGTCGCGATCCGCCGTACTCCACGAGTTTTCACGCACACCTGCACAGCAGTTGCCCCGGAAGAGGTTTTGACCTCACGGATGTAAGCCATCAACCCATACTAAACGACCCCGCTAGTGCCCCGAACCCAAACCCTAAACCGCACAAACACAACAAAACCGAGGCCCCAAAACCCCCAAAAACACACCAATGATCAAACTCAGGCCTATCAAGACGCACGACTGACGAGTTTGGCCCCTCCTCACGACAGCTCGCCGAGCGGATAGGGCGGGTCTATTCCCGCTTCGCGTTTCCCGACGCCGTGCACGATTCACTGAGCAAGTTCCTGCAGGCAGTGCGGAGCAAGGCTTTCGGTGGTGGGACCTCTGGCGCGCTCTCGGCTTCGTTGAGGAGTTTCGGGTCGCAGCGAACCACTGGGAAGGCGCGGGCCGAGAGCTGAAGATCCATGTCGTTGTCCCTGCGCAACTCCTCCCCTCGGAGGAGGACTTCACTGAGGCGCTTCTTGATGACCGGATCGAAGGTCTGAGGCTTTATGGCGCGCCATGCGCCGTTTTCTTCGCGCCCACGAGCCCCTCTACCTCCGCTTAGGAGAAGCGGGCGGGCGATTCGCCGGGGAGGACATCGAACTGGTGGGGCGAGCTGGCGAGTATAGTGTTTGCGCGTGGCAGACACTGTTTCCTGCAGTCTAGGTTTGGGTGCAGTGGCAATGGCTGAATAGTTGGTGGGGCTCCGAACTGGTCACCAGGACTAGGTGAAGACGAGAGAAGGAACCTTACGTTCCCAGCGGCCGCGCAGTTGCCGGGAGTTGAGGGGAGAAACGGTGTCCAACAGTATTGACGATCTGCACAGAGAGGTCAGCGGGCTTCGAAGCGACCTAAATCGAGCTGAGCAGCGGAAGCGCGACAGGGAAAGCGCAGCCCGGTGGGCTGTTGCCGGGGCTGTCGGGATGAAGCTCTTCCTGGACGCACAGGAGCGTCGCGAGGAGAGTCGCCGAGTCGCAGAAGCAATCGAGCAGCAGAAGCGCGCCGACTACTTCAACACGTGGCTCAACAATGATCCGGCTGGAGCTAGGTACCGACAATGGGAGCCTGGCGCCAGACAACTGGTCGCTCGCACCAACGCGCGCGACAGTGCTTGGTTTGGGCAATGGAACGCGGTGCTTCCTTACTTTCGTGATCAGGTTCCCCAAGACGAGCAGGAGCGTTTGCGTCGGTGGCCGGCGCGCCTCCACCAAGGTGGACTCAAAACTGCGGCGATCGTGGCTTTCGTGGCGGCCGCAGTGGCTGCCCTGTGGTTTGTTGCAAGCTTCTTCACTGCGCCCCCTCTTGTGACGTTTCATGAGGAGGAGGGCATTAAGACTTACAACTACGACATGACGTACGAGCAGTGCTTGGAAGCCGCCGAAATACCGGAGATAGACTTCGTCACCTCCCCAGCTCAGTGCGAGGCCGCTAACCCAATCAGGCGTCTAGCTGTCCGCGGTGGAACCACGGTCGGACTGTTAGTCGTTGGCGCTGGCCTTCTCATGCTCCGGAAGTCGGCGATAAAGAAGGCGGAGGGCGACACGCGAGTGTTGGAAGAAGCTGAGGCGAGGGTGGCACGTTTCGGTTATGACCCTCTCCTCGTGGGGCCTGGGGAGGCGCCCTTCTACTGGGCTGAAGAACCCGGTTTCATAGAGCGTGTCGACGCCGTGAACGAGACCATTGCTTCACGGTTCAGCCAGCCGACGAACCTGCCCCCAACGCACTCACCTCGCATCGCAAACCAGGACTACCGCTATCCCGCCGAAGTGAACGTGCTGCTCGCCACCTTCGAAGCCCAAAACAGCTAAATGAAAGTGGGCTCTCCACGATCCGGGGCGCGGGGCGGAGGGGCCGGCGTGCCGCTGCGTTCCCATCACCCCACAGGGGTGGGAGCACCTACCCGCAGGCAGCGTCCTCGTCCTCGTTCTCATCTTCGTTCGCTACCGTTACGGGGTGGTCAGGGTAAGCGGTTTTCAGGAATGCTTCTTTGGATTGGAGGGCTTGGTTGAGCACTCCAGCCCTCGACATTCCTGTGAACAGGGCGGCTGCGTGGGCCTGACAGTTCTTGGAGCGGGCGGGGTTGAACTCGATGTCCGTGAAGTTCGTGTGGCCCAAGAGCTGCTCCGCGAGGTCTGGGTTTTGGTTCAGCGCGTTGATGTACAGCCAGTCGTAAAAATAGGTGCGGGGAAAAGCAGGGAACGTCTCACCGAAGTATTCGAACCCTACTAGGTCTCCGCTTTCCTTCAGTCGCGGGTCGCGCCTAGCTTCGCGTGCGGTGGCGTCCAGCAGCTCCACGTAGGGTCCCCCGTTTTCGAAGCGTTTCGAGCTTTGGAACGCTGACTCCACGGGGTAGGTGTGGTCGCCGTGGCGGATGGGCAGGTTGAAGGGGCTGAGGGCGACCCCTAGGGGTTCGGGGGACTTCGTGGAGATCTCCAGTACCTCTTCACCGGGGTGGTCCCCAAGGAAGGCGGCGTGCAAACTGTCTATGGTGCGACGTTTCTGTTTCATGGAGAAGCCCGGGAAGAACTCAAAGTCGACGTCCGTCCTTCGAACATAAGGGGGTTCGTCGAGGGCCGTGTAAACGGGGCGGGTGGCCATCTGCTCCTCCTTGAACTTCAGTCTTTCAGCAGTGGGTCTTTCGCTGCTTGGGTTTCATTGTGGCCGAGGGCGCTGCTGCTTGTTGGCACTAGGCAGAACTTGCAGGAGGCTGTCGACTTTCACGCGGCTGGGAAGAGCGTCCCGACGGTGTCGGTGGAAGACATCGATGAAGCCGCTGATGTTCTTGACCGCCTAGATAAGGGCGACGTTGAGGGCAGGGTGGTGCTCAGCGTCGACTGACCGGTGGCAGCATTCCGCCGCTTGGAGTTCCTAGGATCGACCTGCGCTGGCGGCACTCAGCTTTCTGTGCCCTCGTCCTCGTCCCCCCGAAGCTCGGATTTCACCGCCGGTTCTTCACGGGCCCCTGTTGCGCAAGCATGGTTGTGGGCGATGATTGGGGCATGAAGGTTATTGCGTGCCCGAGTTGTGGGAAGAAGAATCGTGTTCCGGCGGCCTCCTCGGGGGTGCCGCAGTGTGGCCACTGTAAGGCTAAGTTTCCTTGGTTGGTGGATGCGACGGACAGCAACTTTGATGAGGTTGTTGCGACGAAGTTGCCGGTGATCGTGGACTTGTGGGCTCCGTGGTGTGGTCCGTGCCGGATGGTTGCACCGATTTTGGAGCGGGTGTCGAAGTCTTACGCTGGTCACCTGAAAATAGTGAAGGTGAACGTGGATGAGAACCCGCGGTTGGCGTCTCGTTTCCAAGCGCAAAGCATTCCGACAATGCTGCTGTTGAAGGAAGGGAAGGTCGCGGCGAGGCAGGTTGGCGCTATGGCTCAGCCTCAACTGGAGAGCTGGCTGGCCGCGAATGGGGTGGCGACGAGGTAGAAAGTGTGTGAACCGCGAGGCGAGTTGTCGCAGGAGCGAAACCGTGGTTGCACGGGAAGCGCTCCGAGGGAGAGAACCCAGATCTTGACGGAGTCCTGGGGGACCTCGAGATCCACGCCTTGTGTTTGGACTTTGGCCTCGGCGATGTGCGCAGCGATCTTGGCTGTTCGTCCAAAAGGGAAGTGCAGGGCGCGGAAGGGGGCGTAAATGGCCGCAAATGCGCGCCCGTCGGCGCGCCCGTCTGCGTGGGTATTCACCTAGTCACTTCCCCCCGAGCATCGGCATCCGCCTGCACACCTAGTTCCGCAAGCGGCTGCACGCCCAGCTCTGCGCCGTTCGGTCGGTGGCCAGCGAGTCGGGGCTCTTCCTTTCGCCGCGAGCTCGGAGGGAGCGTAACCGACCCCCGCTTGGAACGTGACCGGCGCGTGGGCCCCTCCACAGGAAGCCTGTGAGACCGCTGAGCGCGCCGTTCCGCCCCAACTTGGCGCGGCTTCGGGACCCGTCGCCGATCTACCCTTGCCCACCACTTGCTTACCACTTGCGCTGGCATGTGGTGAGTAAGTGGTAAGTTGGGTTGAAAGCGGCACAGGGGGATGAGAGTGGACGTCGATGACCTGGTAGCCACCGTAGAAAGGATGCGCGCTTTAGGTACGGACGACCAGCGGGTCGAAGTGAAGGGAAGTGTCGGTCAAGCTGTTCTTTCCACGCTTAGTGCTTTCTCCAATGGAGACGGAGGCGTCCTCGTCATCGGACTTTCAGAGGAAGACGGGTTTCGCCCTGTTCCGTCCTTTGACCCAGTGGCTGAACAAGATCGCCTGACGACGATGTGCCAGAAGCTGACCCCCACAGTGCGTCCTTTCATTGATTTCGTGGAGTTCGAAGGACGACCGGTCATGATCGCGAGAGTGGAGCCTATGGGATCGCGGCAACGACCTTGCTACGTGACGGCAAGAGGCCGTTACGGGGGCAGCTATCTGCGCACGGCGGATGGGGACCAGCGCCTGCAGAAATACGAGGTTGACCGACTTATCGAGGAGCAGACCCAGCCGCGCTGGGACGAGGCAGCTGTGTCCGCTGCGGGTCTAAGCGATCTTGATCGGCTCCAGCTCGACCGGTATTTGGAAGACCAAAGGGTCCTGCGTCCCAAAACTTTTTCAGAGGGTAGGGAGGTCGCCCTCAGGCGCTTGGGGCTGGTGATAGGCGCGCATCCTACGTTGGCGGGGCTTCTTTCTCTGGGCGCTTACCCTCAAGAGTGGTTCCCGAAGCTTTCGATCGCCTTCACTGAATATCCCGGCACCTCCAAGGGAGATCTGGGGTCGGACCTCCGTCTCGTGGACAAAGCGATTTTTGAAGGCTCCATCCCTGCGATGGTGGAGGCTTCTGTGGCTAAGGTGGCCTCGAACATGCGGACGGCTGGAAGAGTTGAGGGGGCTTTCCGACGTGACCTTCCTGACTACCCTCTGGTCGCAGTGAGAGAGGCCGTCACCAACGCCTTAATGCACAGGGACTATTCCCCGGATGCTCAGGGCACCCAGGTCCAGATCAACCTCTACGTCGATCGTCTAGAGATTTCTAACCCTGGTGGTTTGTATGGCCCCGTGACACTAAGGACCCTCGGACGCGCCAACCTGAGTTCGTCGAGAAACCAGCGGCTGTCAACTTTGCTTGAGTCAGTTACGTTCCCTGGAGGGGGATCGGTTGCCGAAAATAGGGGCACCGGTATCGCGGTGATGCAATCGCAGCTCAGCAAAGCCTTGATGCCCCCTCCTGAGTTTCGTGACGATCTTTCCTCTTTTACGGTCGTCTTCCGCAGGAGGAGCGTTGCTCCCGAGGAAGAGTATCTCTCAGCCGAAGACCGCGTGGAACGAGTCCTTTGGGAACTTGAAAGCGCGTCAACAAGGGAGCTGCGAGAGCAGCTTGACCTTTCGCGGACGGCCGTCCAAAACTCCCTGAACAGTCTGATCGAGAAGGGAAAGGTGGAGCGAACAGAGCCCACGCGCAGCCCTAAACAACGGTATAGGCGAAGACGGGCGTGATTCGTGGCGGGGAGGAAGTGGGTCCGGGCCGCACCCCAAGAGCTTCCGCACACCCAGTATCAGCATCAAGTTGGAACTTGCGGTGTTGCAGGGTTCTCCCCGGACGTTGTTCATTGCATTGGAGGCCTGTGTCACTCGCCATGATTTGCCCTAGCGGCGTAGTTGTTAGTCGGCCGTGGTGGACGGGTCGGCCGGTGATAACGCCGGCGATATTGTGGTCTCCGAAGATGGTTCCCCATTTGGAGAAGGGGATGTTAGTGGTGATGATGAGGCTGCTTTTCTCGGAAGCATTGGTGTCGAAACCATAGCCAGCCGCTGCAGGACCAGTGAAGATTAAGGCGCCCGCATCGCACGGCCCACCATCCGCGGACATGAGACACGCGGCGCGGGCGACCCCGCGCAGCTCCCGCCCCTATTCCAGCGCTTCCATTTCTTCGAGGCTCTTCTTTTCCCGCAAGATGGCGGCGCGCCTAGTTGAGGTGAGCAGTTCGGGTCGGCCGAGGGCGAAGGTGGACGGGTCCCCCGCTAGCGTCTGCTGCGTGGGCAGCTCTTTCAGCATATTGAAGGCGCGATCCCAAGGAACCGGGCTGACACCAACCGTCTTCCAGAGGGCTGCCGCGGACCGGTCAGGATCGTTACGAGTGATCCAACGGTTGTTGTGACCCGTGATGAACAGGATTGCCGCCGCCGTGTTCAGGTCCTTTGAACGTCTTCTGAACACTTCCGGGTTCTCAGTAGCCACAAGGAGGAGTGTGCGGTGCGCGGCCGTCACCATCTCTGGGTCAGCAAAGAATTGGGACGCGTGAGTGCTCACCAGATCGCCGATCTTCTCCACCCGGTCACGCACGTCCTCGGGCACGTCCCCCACATCGAACAGCTCACCGGTGGGCAAGGGATCCGCGTCGAGGGCGTCTAAAGCTTCCTCCCCTCCGACCTCGTCGACCAGCAGGGTCAGCGGGTCCGGCAGGAGGAACGAAGCAATGGATTCCATGAAGTCGGCGCGCCAAGGTTCAGCTGCTTTTCGGGTTTTCGGGTTGATGGCCTGCAGGTAGAGCGGGGTTAGCTCCTCGATCAGGTCTTGGGCGTAGTTCGCTAAAGTGTCGGGGACTTCCAACGCTTCGTTACTGTAAGCAACGAACGCAGACAGGACGCGGGGGATGGCCCGCAGGTCTTTGCGTGGGTAGTGAACTTTTCGGGGCACCAAGTCCAACAGGAACCGTTCGATGAGGGACGGGTTCCACTGCAGGGGGCTCCCACTCCCGTAGCTCAGAGCAAGGTTGATGAACAGGCTCGCCAGCTCACGTTCCGACTGGGGGAGGTGGGAGGCGTGGGGTGAAGACACGAAGTCCTCTGTGAGCGCGTCGATCTGCTCATCGCTCCACTCCGCATCCGGGTAGCCTTCCCCGCCCTCGGGCATGCCCCTTAGCTGCCACTTGAGGAGGGGGCGGGTGGCCGGCCAAGAGTCCGTCTCAACGGGTGGCACCGTCATGTCCGTCGTTTCGAGGGCGTCCTCAATGCGGCCTCGAGCCTCCTTGAGGGTCAGGTCTTCGATGGTGAGGCCCTCGATCCCTTGGCGTTTGAACTCTCCGATCAGGTCATCCACGGTGTCGAAAACGCCGTACGCGTCCTCGATGAAGGGGGTGCCCTGCTTCGCGACGCTGATCATGAGGGTGAAGCCGCCGCGAGGACCTGCGGCCTCAAGCGCGATTGTCTCCTCCCCACCCAACACGCTCCCAAAGGCGGCCGCCTTCCTCACACGCAGGCGTGGGAGTTCAGCGAGCCACGGGGAGATCACCTCCATGCGGGGTTTCACCTCGGACTGCACGGTGGCTTGAAGGTCGGCGTCCCCCAGGATCTCCGCGCAGGCCACGAGCAATGAGTCGGTTTCGTTCGTGGGCATGGAGAGGAAAGTGTCGAGGAACTCGTCGAGGGTGACCGCGGGGAGGCTCTCCTCATCACCGTAAAGAGAGGCGAGAGGGTTAGGCACGGGGTCCACTACGGAGAGCATGGCGCTTGCGGCGCTGAGAAACTCGAGTGGTTCGGGGGAGTCCAGTGCGGCGCGGAGGGAGGCCAGCAAGTCAGGCACCCCAGGGTTTTCAAACGTCATGGTCGCAGGCTACAAGATCGGGAGGGTGGGTGCTTCCGGGAAGCACGAGGACGGCCGCCCCGTCGAAGGAGATTCGTAGTCCACATCTCCCCAGCAAGTGGCTGCCCAAGAAATCCTCGAGGGTCTCAAGAGCCGGCTTTGACGACGTGGTCGCGCCTTCGCGTCTCCCTCGCACTCCCCTCAGATACCGCTGGGAAACTAACCGCTTGAACGTTAGTATTCAAGCATGGATACACTGCGGGCGCTGAGGGCGGTTTCTGAGGTGGGGGAGTCCCAGTGGGGGCTCGTCACCTCAGCGCAGGCTCGTGCGCTTGGTGTTAGCCACATGAATCTGAGCCGGATGGCGGCAGCGGGAGATCTTGAGCGCGTGGCGCATGGAGTTTACCGGGTCGCATCCGTCCCCTCTGATCAGCACGAAGCGCTGCGCGCGGCGTGGCTTGCCACCGATCCTGGGAAGCTTGCTCATGAGCGACTATCTGTTTCGAGGACCTCGACAGTGGTGTCAGGGGAGTCGGCGGCGGCTCTACATGAGATCGGGGACTTCCGGGCTGCTAAGAGCGAGTTCACCGTGGCTGCGCGCAAGCAGACGCAGCGACCTGATGTGCGCTACAGGATCCTCGAACTTCCGGATGTGGATGTCACTATCAGAGGGGGGCTGCCAGTCACCACGAGGGAACGCACCATCGCTGACTTGGTTCAATCCGACCAAGATCTGAGCCTCATTGGAGATGCTCTGGCCGACGCGTTGCGCCAGTCGCGACTGGACGTGGCAAGACTGGTCGAGCTGCTGAGCCCTCTCGCCAAGCGCAAGGGCTTGCGGGAAGGGGATGGCGAAGGGTTGCTCAGAGAGCTCATGAAGGTTGCGGGCGTTGATCAAGACGCATTGAGTAGGAAGATCTCATCTGTCCCGGGCCTTGGCGCTGCAGTCGTTCAAGAGCACCTGAGCCAAGTGTTGGACCCTTACGGGAAGGAGGTCGCCGCCGCTCTTGTAAAGCTTGTAAACGACATGGTGGCGCCCTCGGCGGAGGAAGGCTCGCAGCCAGCGCAAAACGTGGTCGCCGAGCCAGTTGAAAAGCAGGCACTTTCCGACCCGAGCAAGCAGGTGACTGAGGCGCTGGGGGAGATACTGGCCGGCCAAGCGCCAGTCCTAGATTGGGCGACGATTGTCAGAGCGCTTGAGGAGCACGGATGAGCGTTCAACGAAACGATGGGTACGCCACTCCCCGCGCGGTAGAGCAGGCTTTGAAACAGGCCGCCCGAAACGCCTCCAAGCTTGACCCGTCGCTCTCCGTGCACGACCGGATTCGGTTGGCCTACTTCGACCGTTTTCTGGCGAGGGTGTTTTCTGAGGAGAGCTCTTCGAGCTGGGTCCTCAAGGGAGGCATGGGAATCTTGGCTCGAGTTGCTTCTGCTAGGTCCACCACCGATATAGACCTGTTCGGCAAGATGAGCACGATCGAGGAAGCATTGGGCGAGCTCCGGCGGGCCGCAGCAAAGGACTTGGGAGACCACTTTAGCTTCGAGTTCGTGGGTAGTCGCTCAATCGTTGGAGGGAACCACAACCCCTACACGGAGGGGGTCGCGGCGGCGTTTGACGTGTACATCGGCGCGCAGAAAAAAGGGACGGTTAACGTGGACCTGGTGGTTGACGTGGTCGTGACGGGGAAGGTGGACGCGATCCTCCCTTCTCATTCACTTCAACTGCCGAAACTGGGTAGCGTGCGCTACAACGTCTATCCCGTTGTCGATCAGGTAGCGGACAAGGTGTGTGCTTCGCTCTGCACTTACAGTGGAGCCAAGTCGAGTCGGGAAAAAGACTTTGTTGACCTGATGCTCTTCGCGACCACATGTGAGCTGGATGCCGGAGAATTGCGAAGGGCGGTGCGGGCAGAGGCATCTGCTCGAGGGCTCCCTTTGCCGAGTTCTTTCAGTCTGCCCAGTGACTGGGGCGCAGTTTACGAGGCGCATGCCGCCGAAATCCGGGCTCTGCGCGAGCATCTCGACGCGGATTCAGCGAGGACTGTGCTGAGTGACCTCCTCGATCCCACACTAGGAGCGGACTTCACTCATGCTCGTTGGGATCCACGGGGACTGCGTTGGCAAGAGATTGACCGAGGGCTTCGTTGAATCGCCCAAAGGGGGCCTACAGGATGCTGCTCGCGCCAAAAAATCCTGAGAACCAGCTCTCCTGCTGCTCCCTTTTTGACTCTGACGGCAAGGGCATGAGGGAACATCTCTCCCGTCGCTCCTCCGTCCTCGCCTTTTCCAATGAGGTCGCTGTTCTGCTGAACGATGAGAGCGGTGGAGGGGACGGAAACGGCTGACCGGCTAACCTGTTTTCCATTCGTTTACGATCGGAGACGAGATGAGTCCTTAGAGGTCCGGGAATCCAAGAGTGGTGGCGAGGCCGTTTTTGCCTACAACGCTGCGGAACGGGAGGCTAGTGGAAGGCCCGGCGAACCGACGCAGTTCTGATGAGTGGCGAGTCACCCGAGTCCGTGAAGGTTGCGTGCGGCACGTGGCGAACGTGGCCGTGAAAGCTGCAATGTGCGTTCGTGCGAGGGGCGGGACTTTTTGCTTTTGTTGTCAGGCCCCTTCACAGGCTGGTCCCAGCGTCGGACGACAGCTCTATGATGAGTGGGCCGATTCTTTGACTGTTGCATGGGCGGGCGGCCGCAGGTAATCTGAAATCGGTAGCGCAGATTGAGGGAAACCAACAGGATCTCTAGGCGCCGTTCCAAAAACCCGCGCTAGCCGCGGGTTTTTGCGTTGAGGAGCTTCGATGTTCTTGGCCTACGGGACCCCGCAGAGGAACTCCCGCAAGTTCGGGTCCATTTTCGTAGAGGAGAAGCGGCGACTCTTTTCGAAGCGGATGGCACAGTCGAGCGATCCTGACCGGTGGGAAGCCAAGGGGGCGTCGGTGTTTCGTAGGCGAACGCCCGAAAGAGCCCCCCAAAACGTGCGGGTACTCAAGAATCTCCTTAGGCAACCGGAGGAGTTGGGCGGTCAAGTCTTTTATTACGCTGACGAGTTGCCAAAGGGGACGCCCAAGCAAGTTCGCCTCGTTCGGGAGAAAGTGGAGCGGAGCGCGATGGAGCAGGTGTTGAATAGGCTCTGTCGGACTTGCGATGACCGGGGCGGAAACGTCATGTTCCTCATGGATGCTGTGGGTGAGGAAGAGCGGGCGAGGCGCGCCCCCAATATGTATGGGCACATCTTCGGCCGTTCGAGGGAGCACCCCGAGATGCAACGGGCCTTAGAACCTCCGATGCACATCGACAGCCAACTGAGCGCTGGCATCCAATTCGCGGACTGGATAGCAGCAGTGGTTGGGCGGGCGATCGGCTACCAGCTGCTGGGCGACGATGACTTCAGATGGGCGGGCGAAACAGTTTGGCCTCACAGGCACCTTGTCACGCACGAGTCGAAGCTCCATCTGCTCAAGGGCCGCTCCGTGGAAGACATCCACAGCCAAGACCTATTCGCGTGGAAGCGACCGTTGCACGAGGGGCTGCATACTGGGCTCCCGAAAGGGGTGGCCGAGCAAATGGAAAAAACGCTCGTCAGCCCCGCGCACGTGGGCGCAGGCCCGGTCCAGCGGTTTCTGACCACCGCC
>CAYFUO010000007.1:0-2612 GCA_964346255.1 uncultured Actinomyces sp.
TCCTTGCTCATGAATGACACTCCCTAACCCACGCCGAACGTGCTTTCTTACAATGGCCCCAGCCTACGGAACAAGAGGGCCCCACAACCAATGCGCCACCAACATGTAGCCAAACTCAAACGACGCCCTCACCGAGCACCACCCCCAGTCTCTTTTGAGGGGGGACTCAGGGTCGACTGAGCGGCTGCTGAACGCTCCTGTCGTGCCCGTAGTAGAGTGGGCCCACCGCTGAACATGTAGCCGGAGGCCCCTTGCACGCCCAGCCCACCTACCCAGACTTGGATGCTCAAGTCGTCATTCGCGTTCACGCTAAAGACCGCCCCTACCGCCGAGCTATCAACAGCGCATTGTCCTGCCCAAGGGTTGGCGTAATACTAGTCGCTCACGGCGTGACCGCCACTGAACTAGACATTCCCGATGATCCTCGAATCCAAGTTGTCGAGGTCACCGAGGGCATGGGTTTCCCCGGCGTGCCCTCCAACGCCGGCGTCGCCGCAGCGAGTGCACCCTTCGTCGGCTTGCTCGACTCAGATGACTTTTACGAAGACGGAGCCCTCACCTCTTTGCTGAGGCTCTTAGAAGAGACCGGCGCAGATGGGGCGTTAGCGCCCCTGAGGTGGGGAAAAGAAGACCCCATGCTGCTTCCTCTCACACCCCGCACGTCGAACCTAGAGCCAGTGCGCGACCGACTGTTCTACCGTACGGCTCCCCTCGGCTTGTTTCGCACATCACTGATGCAGGAACAGGATCTCCAATTCGACCCCACCGTTCCGACCGGTGAAGACATGCGCGTCACCACCCGGTTGTTCACGGGCGGACACAACGTCGCCTACGGTCACGGCGACCCGGCCTACACAGTCACCGACGAAGCAAGCGAGCGCGCGACCCTCACGTCACGTCCCGTTGAAGAAGAGTTCCGAGCGCTGAGCAACTTAGTCAACGAACCCTGGGTGGCCCAGCTCCCCAAGGCGCAACGGGAAGCCCTAGCTGTGAAGTTGCTGCGCGTGCACGTCCTCGGGCACATTACAGACGACCAGTTGCGAAACGCTTGGCAGCCCGGAGACTTCGAATACATGGCTGGCCTAGTCCGAAGGATCCTCACGTTAGCGCCCAGAGCGCTCGACGTGTTCGTAGCCTCAGAACAAGAAATTTTCGAGCAGCTGCTCACAGGTACTCCAGAAACCCTTGACGCAGCGGTTCTGGCGAACGAAACAGCTTCCCTGCGCCAACGCGTGCTGCCCAAGAAACCTTGGAAGGCCCTGCACCGGGAGGCGAACATCCGCAGGGTGCTGACTTCCAAGCGAGTCTCACTCTTCGGGGTGTAGCTCCCCTTCAGGGGTCAACCTGTACAAGTCGCCCGTTTTCGGACAGAAGAACACGTCCGGTTCTCCAACCACAGGCTCCAGCTTCACTCCCGCCTTACCAACCCAGCCGACTTGGCGAGCGGGGACGCCAACAACCAACGCGTACGGCGCGACGTCTCTCGTCACCACAGCACCCGCAGCAACCGTCGCCCACTTCCCTATCTTCACCGGGGCAACGCAAACGGCCCTAGCGCCGATCGCCGCGCCCTCATCAATGTCGACACCCACAGCGTCCCAGTCGGAACCATCCTTCAAGGACCCGTCAGGGTTGATCGCACGCGGGTTCAAATCGTTAGTCAGGACGACAGCGGGACCGATGAACACTCCGTGACCTAGGCGAGCAGGCTCATACACCAACGCGTAGTTCTGCACCTTGCAGTTATCGCCCAACCGCACGCCAGTTCCAATATAAGCGCCGCGCCCAATGATGCAGTCCCGACCAATCACGGCGTCCTCGCGGACCTGCGCCAAGTGCCACACGCTGGTCCCTTCACCGATCTCCGCCTTTTCAGAAACATCCGCTGACTCAACGATCCTTGACATGGGGACTCCCTTTAGCCTGATTTAGGCAACATCGTACCCTCCATGAAAGCCCGCTTGGGTGAAGGCAATAGTGTCGTTCCACTCCCACGAAGCGGGGGCCTGCCCTTTTAAGGTGCTCAGGTGCCACAATAGGGCCATGGCGAAAGTGACTGGGGAGAACCGTGACACTTGGCTGGTCATCCCCTTTTACAACGAGGGTGAGGTCCTAGCCGGAGTGATCGGCGACGCCCTTCAAACTTTCCCCAACATAGTCTGCGTTGATGACGGTTCAACGGATGATTCCGCAGCGATCGCTGAGGCCGCGGGCGCAACCGTGGTGCGCCACCCCTTCAACCTAGGGCAAGGGGCCGCCCTCCAAACGGGCATCGACTTCGTGACCCAAAAGACGGACGCGGACTACCTAGTAACGTTCGACGCTGACGGGCAACACCGGGTTAGTGACGCAGTGGACATGCTCACTCGAGCCAAAGAAGAAGACTTGGCCATCATTTTCGGGTCACGCTTCCTAGACGGCGGCTCTAATGTCGGCTGGTCAAAAGCGGCGGTTCTGCGCACCGCCGCAGCGGTCACGCGCTGGAAAACCGGGTTGAACCTCACAGATGCTCACAACGGCCTCCGCCTCCTCCGCCGCGACGCTGCTCTCTCTGTGCGGATGAAACAGGACAGGATGGCTCACGCTTCGGAGATAGTCACCCAGCTTGCGGA
>CAYFUO010000007.1:2712-3942 GCA_964346255.1 uncultured Actinomyces sp.
GCTAAGCTCACGGAGCTAGCGCGCCAAGTCGCCCTCCAACGTGTTGATCCTCCCGAAGAGACGCGGGCCGACAAGGAAGCACCCGACGGCGACAAATGACTCTAGGAGACGGCGACAAGCGGAAATATCCGCGCGAGATGCGCCACTTGCACCTTTAACCTAGGCAGTGAGGTTTAGGATCTAAGCGATGAACGAAACCCCGGAAATAGAAGTGGAACTCCCAGAAAAAGTTAAGGGCCTTCCACCCGCGCACTCAACCACGCCTAGGCGCTCTTGGATGTGGCTATCAGGCGTGCTCGCAACCCTGCTGGGGGCTGCCGTGTTCGCTTCGATTGTCGGGTCTATCCTCTACAACTCCCTTGACAAAAAGGTGCACGAGCAAACCTTGGACATCTCCCACCTGCAGGCCCAATCCGAGCCAGCTGAAGAAGAGGAAGAAGAGGATGAGACTCCAACAGATATTTTTGCGGGCCGCAGCGTCAACATTCTCCTGATGGGCATCGACGCCCGAACCGGCCAAGACGCACAGATCATCAACCCTGATGACGACGACGTGACGATGCGCTCTGACACGACACTGCTAATGCACGTCGCTGAGGACAGGGAATCGGTCACCATCGTTTCTTTGCCCCGCGACATGTGGGTGGAGCTGCCTCAATGTAGGCGCTCGGACGGGTCAGTCTCACCTTCCCAGTGGGGACAGTTCAACTGGGCGTTCTCCTACGGGGCGCAAACTGATGACCTAGCTGCTGGGGTCGCTTGCACCGAGTCGACCGTGAAGTCCTTGACGGGTTCCCGTCCCGACGCTTTTGCGGTCATCGACTTCACGGGATTCTCTAGGATGATCGAAGCTCTGGGGGGCGTTGAAGTCTGCTTGGATGAAGCAATTTCGGACACTCGCTACCTAGACTTAGAGCTGGAAGCCGGGTGCCAAGTCCTAGACCCCATCACCGCGACGCAATACGCGCGTGTGCGCTACGTGGGGGACGGTAGCGACATGGGACGGATCCAACGTCAGCAAGATCTCTTGGGAGCGATGGCCCTAGATGCCCTCGACTCCAACCTGCTGACCGACCTGCCCTCCCTGTACGCGTTCTTAACTACTGCTATCGAGTCCACAAAGGTCTCGCCCACACTGTCGAACTTGCGGGCTGACGCAGGCTTTGCCTCGTCCCTTCAGGACATTGATCCGGAGAACATCCGTTTCATCACCATGCCCACCCTCGTCGC
>CAYFUO010000007.1:4042-32895 GCA_964346255.1 uncultured Actinomyces sp.
CAGCCCCGCCCCCAACAGTCAAAGACACGCCCTCCTAAACGGGAGATGCGGTCTAGACGACCGAGGACGCGCCGCAGCCCGCGGCGTGCACGGAAGCTGTTGCCGATACTCCTCGCACTAGTGATCGCATGGCCCATTGGGCTGGTGTTCTACGTGAACCACTCCCTACACCGCGTTGAGGCAGCCACTTCAGCCCCAAAAACCTCTGGGAAAACCTACCTGTTCGCGGGGTCCGACTCCCGTGAAGGCTGGAATGCTGAAGACCCGACTGAAGGCCAAAGATCTGACTCGACGATCTTGGTGCATAGGGCCCGAAATGGGCAGGCGTCCATGGTCTCCCTCCCCCGCGACCTCTACGTCGACATCCCCGGACTCGGGATGAACAAACTGAACGCGGCTTTCGCGGTGGGCGGCCCTCCCCTGCTAGTTCAAACGGTCGAGCAAATGACGGGGCTAAAAGTCGACTACTACGTTGAGATTGGGATGGGTGGAGTCTCCGAAATAGTGGACTCACTAGGTGGCGTCAACCTCTGCTGGGACTACGACGTGTCCGACCCCCTATCGGGTATGGAGTGGACTGCGGGGTGCCACGAAACGGACGGGGAACAAGCGCTAGCGTTCTCACGCATGCGATACGAAGACCCCACCGGCGACTTTGGGCGGACCGAACGCCAACGTCAAGTGATGGGGGCCGTGGTGAAGAAAACCGTCTCGCCGGGCGTCGTTTTCAACCCTTTTCGGCAAGTCCAGTTAGCCAACGCGGGAATAGAGGCGCTCACCGTTGGTTACGGCACCAACGTGTGGGACATCGCGACCCTGATGCTAACCATGCGTAAAGCCACCAACGCGGACCTCACCGGAATACCGCCGATCGCTTCGGATTCAACCATGACGGACGTAGGTTCCGTGGTCCTGCTCGATGACGCAAAAGCGCGCGCGTTTTTCGACCGAATGGCCCAGGGGAAGCTGACCCCCCAAGATTTCCAACAAATAGGGTGACCCAAAGTTGGAGACCCGGGGGCCAAAGCCGGTCCCAGCTAGTCTTGGCTTGGAACGTCTATGCGCTTGTCGCTCGCTTGATTAGCTTCCCACGCAGACTCGATGATTTCCGTCAAGCCGTAGTCAGGTTCCCACCCCATCTGCTCGTTGATGCGGGTCGCGTCCGCAACCAGGTAGGCGGGGTCGCCCGCGCGGCGCCCCTTCACTTTCTGTTTGAAGTCCCAACCGGAGGCTTCCCGCACACCATCCACGACCTCAAACACGGAGCTTCCCTCTCCGGTCCCAACGTTGAACACGGAGTCCTCTAACTCCCCGCCCCTCAACGCGTCTAGGGAGTCTAGGTGGGCGCGCGCCAAGTCGGTGACGTGAATGTAGTCGCGAACGCACGTTCCGTCGTCCGTGTCATAGTCGTCCCCGAACACGACTGGGCGCTTACCCTTCTTCAAGCGGTCCAAAATGATTGGGATCAGGTTCAGCGTCGCCGTGTCAGCCAAGTCGGTCCAGCCCACCCCAGCAGCGTTGAAGTAGCGGAGCGCCACGTATTGCAGTCCCCAAGCGACCCGGCAATCTTCCAGCATCCACTCACCGATTAGCTTCGTCTGCCCATAGGGGTTGATGGGGTTCGTTACGTCGCCCTCCTTCACGTGAGGGTTGTCGGGCATCCCGTAAACAGCGGCGGAAGAGGAGAAGATCATCTCGCGCACCCCCGCGTCATACATTGCTCGCAGAAGGTTCGCCAAGCCGCCAACGTTCTGCCGGAAGTAGGTGGCTGGACGTTTAACGCTTTCCCCAACCTGCTTCTTCGCAGCGAAGTGGATCACCGCCTCAACGTCCTCATCAATCATCAGGTCGGTCAGTATCCGATACGCCTTATCCGTCGCCAGATCGACCTGCACCAACTGCGCGTCCCCGACGCGCTCAGCGATGCCAGTTGAAAGGTCGTCCACTACGATGACTTTTTCTCCGCGACTCTGCAGGAGTCGCACGACATGAGCGCCGATGTAGCCGGCGCCACCCGTTACTAAAATGCTCATGACAGAACTCTACCCGCACGGGTCAGGCCGCAGGCGGGTGCGGTCAGAATCTGCGCGTACGCCGCCCCACAGACACGATTGGGGCGCGTGGCATCACCACATTCGGGTCGAAGTTCACGGGGATCGCCGACAAAGACAACGTGAAAATGGGTGGCTTCCTCTGGGTCAGTTCCAAGCGGGCACCCATCGACTGAGCTAAGTCTTTAGCGAGGGCCAACCCTATCCCAGACGACCCGTGGCCCGAGAACCCCTGGTCGAACACCTCTTCAGCGATTTCCGCTTCAATGCCCTCGCCCTCGTCACTAACGTCGATGAGGATCGCTCGTGACCGTCCTGCGCTGCGCGCTTTCACCGTGGTGGTCCCGGCACCGTACTTCAGGGAGTTCTCAATCAGGATCGCCAAGATCTGGGTCAGCTTTCCTTCTTCCGCCAGCACGAGTTGCGCGGCCTCGTCAGTAAAAACTAGTTTGCGGTCGGCCGACTTAAACTGTTCTTCCCACTCCTCCAGCTCGGTGTTGAAGACCTCTAGGACCTGGACGACTTCCGTGTCGCCGTGGGACCTCTTCGAAGAGCTCAACAACTCGTTCACCACTTCGGTGAGACGCTCAACTTGGCCGAGGGCAGCGTCCGCTTCCTGTTGAATCTCCTCCTCATTCGAATACAGTTGGATCTCCTCCAACCTCATCGACAGCGCGGTGAGGGGGGTCCGCAACTGGTGTGAGGCGTCCGCGGCCCGCTGGCGTTCCGCCGCCAACCGTCGAGCCATCTTCTCCCCCGTGCGAACCAACTCTTCTTGAACGAGGTCGATCTCTTCGATTCCCGACGGTTTCACTTGGGCGCGCACTTGCCCCGAACCGATCTGCTCGGCTTGGGCAGCAAGATAAATGAGGGGTGCGGACAGTCTTCTAGACATGGTGGAAGCCAAATAGTATGCGAGGCCCAAAGATGACAGGATCCCCCCGACCAACGCAAGCTCCACGTACAGCACGTACCGCAGGGTCCTAGCCGCACTGATCTCCATGGAGACCTTAACGCCCTCCGCCGTGGTGTGGGAGACGGATAAGACGGGCCGTGAAGGCTCCTCACCGGAGACGATCTTGTACCTGCCCGGCAGCACCACCACGGTGTACGCCGGTTCTTCCCTGCCAATGGGCCTAGACCAAGCGGTCACCAAAGATTGGGTGACGAATCGATCTTCACCCAGCCTGCGCTCCACGGCGCGTGACACGGTGAGCGCCCTCGTGTCCAAAGCACTGACTTGCGTGTTCCACACCCACACGCCGCCGAGAACCGCAGCGGGCACACCCAACATCACGATCGCAACAGAAACTGCGGTCATGATCATGCGCGTCGCTTTACGTCTCAACGCTCACCCCACATGTTCAAACCTTGGTCAAGGGCACTTCGCGCCGCGCCTCAACCTAGGGTCTTTCACTCTTCGAAGCGGAAACCCAGACCCCGAACGGTCGTAATGTACTCGGGGTCCGCCGCGTCGTCACCCAGTTTGCGTCGCAACCAAGAGACATGCATGTCGAGGGTCTTCGTGGACCCCTGGGCGTCTTGCGCCCACACGTCCCTCATCAGATCCTCGCGGGGAACCATGTTGCCGGCCTCACGGACGAGCACCTTCAGGAGCTCAAACTCTCTTGCTGTGAGAGCCAGTTCGCGCTCCCCAACGAAAGCGCGGTGAGCCGGCACGTCGATCCTCACGTCTTTCGCGACCAACTCCGTTTCACCACCATCCGTTGAGCCTCGACGCAGCAGCGCGCGGATCCTGGCTAGCAACTCCGCTAACCTGAACGGCTTCGTCACGTAGTCGTCCGCGCCCGCGTCCAAACCGATGACCATGTCTGCCTCATCAGTTCGGGCGGTGAGGATCAGGATGGGGACTTCGTAGCCTTTCGCCCGCACTTCCCGAGCGACGTCCAGCCCGTCCATGTCCGGCAAACCTAGGTCTAAGACGATGAGGTCGGCGCCTTCCACGTCTCCCAGCCCACCTGCAGCCGTCCCATGCACGCGAACGTCGTATCCTTCACGCCCAAAAGCCCGCGCAAGCGGCTCCGAAATTGCAGGGTCATCTTCAATCAGCAGAACAGTTGTCATGGTCACCCCACCCAAGTCATTTTAAGGTCTCTTGCATGTTTCTTTACTTAGTGTGCCGCAGTTGCCCACCCGATTCAACCCTGTGAGACTCCAGGCCACAAAGAAGTACAACCGCGTCACCGGCCGTCCTCTTCGACTTTAGTCACCGCGTACGGGAACACTCTTCCCAGTCCACGTAGCATGCGGGAGGGGAACGGTTGGACACTGTACTGGGACCTCATTGCGGACGTTTCAATGGCGGCCGCAGTAGGCGCGTCCGTCAAAACAGTGCCGACTGGCGCCACATCCACCAAACGCGCCGCCAAGTTGACTGGGGGGCCGAACACGTCGCCTGAACGAGAAAACACGTCCCCGTTCACCATCGAAGCGCGAACCCGTAGCATCCCCTCAGTTTGCTCCAACGTTTCCATGAGTTCAGTCACGACTCGGAGCCCGATCTCTAGGTCGTCGGCGATGAAAAGGACGGAGTCCCCGATCATCTTCACCACCCGCCCACCAGCCGCCGTCACCGTGGTTCGGCACAGGTATTCGAAGCGTTCCACCAGATCAACGAGGCTTCCACCCAACACGTTGGACTCAGACGTGTACGACACCATGTCCACGAACCCGAGGGCGCGCCGCAAGGGGAAACGTCGCTTCGAATGGTCCCTGCTGCGCCCACCAACGTCGCGGGTGATCCGTTCAATGAGCTCATACATTTGTCTGCGCCACGCGTAGACCATCTGCTCTTCCAACGGTGCAATAAGATTCTGCATCTCGTTGATGACAACCACTCGCGCGGACGTGTCATCCAGCCCAAGGCGACGTTCAGCGTCCTCAACAAGCGCCTCGATCTCCCACAGCACTAGGCGGTCCGATAAGTGTGACTGTGCTCGGGTCAGCGACGCCGCCGTCTCCAAAGACAGGTTGTTCTTCCCGACCGCCTTCGCCCACTCCTCGAAAGCCCTCAAGTCTTGGTCGGTGTACCGAACCAAGTTTTCGGGTTCGGGTGTGAAACCCATTGCGAGCAGGTATTCTCGCACCATTTCCATCGGAAGCCCCGACTTTTCTGCGATGTCGACCGCAGTCAAATCTGGGGGGCCACCGAGCAGCAAATCTTGGTAGAGGTCAACGGTTCGCGACTTCACCTTGGGGCGGTCCCCATCGTCGTTCCGTTCCTCTTTGATGTGCGACTCGTTAGGTTCTGTGGGCTCCGCGGGCTCAGCATCACTGTCGGACCCAGGTGAAGTGGGTATGGAGCCGCCCCTCGGGCCATCGGCATCCGTGGGCTCCGGGGTCGCCCGGCTCTGGTCTTCGCGGGCGTCATCTGATGAGGCTGTGGCAAACGTCACTCTGACACCTTACAGCACCAACGCCCCAGCGAAAAACTCAGGTAGGCGTAGGCGCCACTGCCCCCTGATCAGTTACGCGAGGTCACCTTGGTTGGCAGCTCACGTATCCTTGGGTGGCGCGTTCGCGCAACCGGGGATCAGAAGGTGAGGACCATGGCCGTTTTCAAACCGCCAATAGAAGGTGAGCCCACAACTTTGGTGCTCGCCTCCCAGTCCACTGGACGCTTGAAAACACTTCGTGGGGCTGGCGTGTGGCCCACGGTCATAGTTTCCGACGTGGACGAGGACGAAGTGGCAGCGAAATACTCGGCCGACACGGAACCAAAGACGGTGGTGACGATGCTCGCGCTAGCGAAAGCAGAAGCAGTCGCAGAGAGGATCGAGCAAGGCGACCCGAGCATGATCACCGCGCTGAACGCCGCAGGAAACGACCAAGTGCTGGTGGTAGGAGCCGACTCTATGCTCCACCTAGACGGGCAACTGGTCGGCAAGCCACACACCCCCGAGGTGGCAACCGAACGCATCAAACAAATGCGGGGAAAAGACGGGGTGCTTTGGACCGGTCACGGCCTAGTGAAACTAGTGCGCGTGGGAGAGAGCTTCGAGATCGAGCGGGAAGCCGCCCAAGCAACCTCAGCGGTCGTCCATTTTGGCGACATGACAGACGCGGAGATCGACGCTTACGTCGCCACCGGGGAGCCATTAGAGGTCGCGGGATCGTTCACCATCGACGCTTTAGGCGGCCCTTTCATCGAAGGAATCACGGGAGACCACCACGGCGTCGTCGGAATCTCACTACCGCTACTGAGAAAAATGGGCATGAAACTTGGGGTCAGTTGGCCACATTTGTGGGAAGGCAACCCACAGCCCTAACCCAGAAACTCAACAAGGTCCACGGCACCAACAGCCTTGGCAAGCAGCCGGACAAAGGCTTACAGAACGCCAGAAAAACCATGCGCACGGGAAGTAGTTCGAGGCCAAGGACATTGCCGCCGACTAAGGCAAACGCATCTCAAAGCCACGCTCCAAGCGCCACCGAGAGAACTCCATGCGGAGCGCGTCGCGTCGGCGGGAAACTGAGACTTCGGGGCAAGAGTTTGCTGCGACAGGCGTGCCCGCACGGACTGATTCTGACAGCCGCTTCCATCAACGCGGCGCATGCTGCGGTTAGCGAATCCGGCAGCGTTGAGCACCAATGGAGGTGGCCTTGGACGGATTGACAGCTGCGGGAACCATCCCGTTTCACAGGGCAGCACCAGCAGCCGGATCTGTGATCGGCAACTTGCGCAAAACCGTTCTTGGAATCCGCGTCTGCGCTCCCGGCAACTCCCAAGATCAAACTGAGGGAGTCGCCGAGGCCCAGGGAGCAACAGTCGTGACGGAATCGCTCCGTTGCGAGGGCAGTGCCATCCATCGGACGTTCCCAGACACCGACGTAGACGTTCACTCGATGGTCGATAGCGCCGGTGCGTGGGAGGCAGCGCTAGTTCCCAAGTCGGTTCAGGTCGTTCTAAACGACCACTCAAATCGAGGGGCTGGATGCTGCCAAGACGACCCAAACGACTTGACTCACAGGGTGGAGCGCGCAGCTAGAGACAGGGCGTTCGACAGGGTGGCTAGCGCGTCCTCGGCCTCTTGGCGACGGACGTGTTTTCGGGATCCCCGATGTTTGCAGCAAGGCCTGTGAAGTCTTTTCCAACGTTGTCGGCAGGCTTCGAGCTTGAAACCGGGCAAACGGTCCACCCTGCCGCCCTACTGCTTCCCCAAGGGGAGGTCCCCTCGAGATTCAAAGATTGCCCGGACGGCTTGCACCGCGGACCCCACACGTTCCAGAACGGGTTTGGCGTTCCATGGGAGACCGTCCGCGCCCTCGCCCGCGAGCGGCCGGCTCCATTCTGCAGCTCGTGGTGCATCGTCTTGGTCGCCATGTCGTTTTTCCTCGGCGCGCCACTCGTCGGGAGGCACGGGCCCTTGGCTGCGAAGAAGCCGAAGGACGCGTTAGGGTGACACGCCCATTCAGGTTGCTTTGGCGCGACGGCAGGTTGCTCAGATACGGGTTAGTTGGACTCTCCATGAGCGCCCTAGACTTCGCGATCTACTCTTTTTTGGTCGCCGTGGGACTATTGCCTCTTGCTGCAAACGCTGCGTCAACACTCATGGCCACCACAGTCAGCTATTTTGCTAACCGAGCATTCGTGTTCAGGTCACCCAAAGCTGCATCTGTCAAAGGGTTCTTATCTTTCGCAGGCGCTACCCTTTTCACCAGCTTGCTGCTGCAGTCAGCGATCATCTGGGCGACGTTGCACGCCCTCAAGCTCGCGTCCACCAACATCAGCGCGGTGGGGACGGCCATGGTCGCGAAGCTCATCGCGATGGCCATCGGTGCCCTGGTGAACTACTTGGCTTACTCCCTCATCTTCAAGGGGAGAACCTCCCGAGATGACACCCCCCGCGACTAGGCTCAGAGCACTTCCCGCCCAACGGCGTTGCCAAGGGCGGCTGAGACCCCACGTAAAGAATGGCCAGCAGCCGCGCGCAGCCCGAACGAACTCGCGCTCGAAAGGCCGAGCCGCCGCTCCCCGCTACTTTCACGTCGCATGTTGACACGACCGTCTAAACTCGTCGAACGTCGACCCGTCGATACCGCCTCCGACGAAAGCTCTAAAGCTAGGCGTCCATCAGTGCTCAACCCAAGTGCCCTCCGCATACGGCGCCCATTTGGGTAAAGTAGGTCACATGGACATCACTATGGCGTACGGCATCGGACTGGCAACCGTCACCGACAGCGGACAGACCCTCGACGTTTGGTTCCCGAACCCCAAACTTGGGGAGCTACCTGCTGGTGGGGAACCTGAGCAGACCCAGTCGCTCAGTGCACTGGAAAGAAAAGATGACGAGCGGCGCATCCACACTGCCGTGGTCCGCGTCCAATCGGACCTCCGCGACCACCCCTCCTCCACAGCAGACGCCTACCTACGTCTCCACCTACTCTCACACCGGCTAGTGAAACCGAACAGCATCAACTTGGATGGTATTCGGTCACGTCTTCCGGTGGTGGCGTGGACATCGAAGGGGCCCTGCTCTGTTGAAGACTTTGAGGAAACCCGCTACCGCTTGCGCGCCAAATACGGTCACCCCATCAATGTCGCGGGGATAGACAAGTTCCCTCCCATGACGAACTACGTGACCCCAAAGAACGTTAGGATCGCGTCCTCCGCGCGCGTCCGCCTCGGTGCACACCTATCCGACGGAACCATGGTCATGCATGAGGGCTTCGTGAACTACAACGCCGGCTCCCTTGGGACCGCCAACATCGAGGGGCGTCTGGCTCAAGGCGTGGTGGTCGGGGAAGACACCTACGTTGGTGGCGGCGCGTCCACCATGGGACGGATCGCGGGTGTGTCCCGCGAGCGCGTGTCGCTCGGGAAACGCTGCGTGCTTGGCGCCAACTCAGGTTTGGGGATCCCCCTTGGCGACGATTGCGTCGTGGAAGCGGGCCTCTTCGTCACCGCGAACACTCAAGTTTCCCTCCTGCCAGCTGGCGGCTTGGTGCCCGGCAACGCAGGCTCCTTCATTGACCCGATCACTGTCGCGGCAGTGAGGCTTGCTGGCGCCTCAAACGTTTTGTTCCGCCGCAACTCGGTGACCGGCGTTGTCGAAGCCTTGGGTCGTGGCGGCAAGACGATCACACTTCCAGACGGACGCCTAGCCGTCTAACCAATCCCCGCCAAGAGAAACCGTCCCGTCACCGCCCCCACCTGCGATATTTTAGTTCGGCAGGCGAACCAAATAAGGTGTAGGGCGTGACAGAGACAGTGGAGCCCCCGGTCGGATCCCCGGCCAAATCAGCGCACAGACCCGAAATACAAGGCCTGCGCGCCATCCTCATGTTGCAGGTCCTCCTCTTTCACGCGTGGGGAGTCGGCTCGCCGATTGGCGTGGACGCCTTCATCCTGATCTCCGCCTACCTAATGACGTCCTCGTTCGTGCGCAGGTCCGAAGCAGGACACATGCCGTTCTTCGTGGAACGGTGGGCTAACACGTTCAAAAGGCTCCTTCCTCCCCTAGTGGTCGTGGTCCTTACAACCTTGGGTGCCACCTTCTTGTTGCTGCCCCAAACGCGTTGGCGAGAAATGATCATCCAATCGTTTGCTTCCATAACGTATTGGGAGAACATTCGCCTATCCCAGGTTGCAGCCGACTATTTTGCGTCCGACCACGCGCTCTCCAGCCCACTCCAACACCTGTGGTCAATGTCGATGCAGGGCCAAGTGTTTCTGCTCTGGCCACTGATCATGACTGCCTCCGTGCTCGCCGCCCGCGCCATGAAGGCCCCCTTGCGGAAGGTTGTGTTCGCAGCCTTTTCCGTCCTCACGGTCGCTTCACTTCTTTGGCTAATCTGGCAGGGGGCGGGCGACGGGGCGATCTACTTCGATACTCACGCACGCATCTGGGAGTTCGCCTTCGGGTCCTCCATCGCCGCTGCGGCGCCCTGGATGAAACTGCCTGAGAGGCTCGCTTCCGCTGCCGCTTCCCTTGGGCTGGCTGTCATCGTCCTGTTCTCCCTTGTTTCGATCGGCTCCTACCCGGGTCCCATGGCCTTTTTCCCGATGGCGGCAACCAGCGCGATCCTGCTGTACGCCCCAGCCCAAGAATCCCAGGTGGTCAAGAACGCTTTGAGTTTGCGGCCTCTCACCGCGCTTGGGAACATCTCCTACGCGGTCTACCTGGTGCACTGGCCGATCTTCGTTTTCTTCCTCGTCTCCGTCGACGCCGAACGCCTCTCGATCGGCGAAGGCCTCGTGCTGATCGCAGTGTCCATCGCTCTAGCCGCGCTGCTGACACGGTTCGTGGATGACCCGCTGCGGAACCTGCCGTGGGCGAACCGGAGCACAAAGAACAAGCTTGCAATGGTCGCCATCAGCCTGACAGTCGGATTGGTCCCCGTCTTCTTCACCAGCGAAGCAGTGAACGCTTTTGAGAAGAGGGAGGAAGCGAAGACCAAGCAGAGCCTCGGCGATAACAGCACTGGCACCGATGGAGTGTACGGGCCAATCCCAGCATCCGGCCCGGGTTCCAACGCCCATCCCGGCGCCCGCGCTTTCCTAGGCGAGGTGGACCCCGACTTCACCCAATCCCCTATCCCCGGGCCCTCAGTAGTCGACAAGCAGTGGGCGATGCTGGGGGATGACTGCTCTGACTGGGTGACAAGAAGAATCCCGAGAGAACAGAACCAATTCTGCACCGCTGCGGGAGACGCGCAAACCGCGAGTGCCCGTGCCCTCATCGTGGGTAACTCTCACGCCCAACAGCTCCTCGTCCCCATGGTGGAACCACTCATTGGTGAGTACAACTGGCGGGTGGAAGCGATCCTGAAGGGCGCCTGCTCCTTCGGCGTGCCTGACGCGTACGAGGACGAGTGCGTGTCCCACAACCAAGCCGTCCTCGACTACATCGACGTTTTCGAACCCGACTACGTGTTCCTCATGGTCACCCGCACCACCACGGACAGCCCAGACGAACACTTGGTGCCCGGGGTTGAAGAACTGGTTGAAGACCTGACTGGCCGCGGCATCACCGTGATCGGGCTCACCGACAACCTACGCTCCGAGGAGGACCTCTACGAGTGCAGCGATTTTAGGCCCACCCACGGGCTCTTCGGTGGGTGCCTGTTAGATGAGTCCGAGTACTTCTCCCCAACTGACCCGGCCACCGTCCTATCCGACATCGACGGATACCGCACCGTCGACCTGCGGGACGCCTACTGCCTCAACGACGTCTGCCCCACAATCGTCGGCAACGTCTTCGTCTACATGGACAAGAACCACGTTACGAAGTCGTATGCCCAAACGATGGCCCCCTACTTCAAGGAGCAAATCGTAGACCTCTTGGAGAAGAGTTCCTAAGAGTTCCGGCGGCTCCTAGCCCGCAACGGCACGTAGTCCCGCTCCACGACACCCGCGTACACCTGGCGGGGCCGCCCAATCTTCGTGTACGGGTCGTTCACCATCTCCCTGTACTGCGCGATCCAACCTGGGAGGCGCCCCAAAGCGAACAGAGGGGTGAACATCTTCGTCGGGAAACCCATTGCCGAATAGATGAGGCCCGTGTAGAAGTCGACGTTCGGGTAGAGGCGCCGTTTGATGAAGTACTCATCCGACAAAGCGATTTCTTCCAGCTCCATCGCAATGTCCAACATCTGATCCCGCTTGCCTAGTCGGGTGAGGACGTCGTGAGCGCTCTCCTTCACAATCGCGGCGCGCGGGTCGTAGCTCTTGTAGACGCGGTGACCGAACCCCATCAGGAGAACACCCTTCTCCTTGTTCTTCACTCGCTCCACGTACTCGCTGACCGAACCGCCCGACTCCACGATCTGCTTCAACATCCTCAGCACCGCTTCGTTCGCTCCCCCATGCAGAGGGCCAGACAGCGCACCAATACCTGAGGCGACCGAAGAATAAAGGTTCGCGTTCGAGGACCCCACCAGCCGCACAGTCGACGTTGAACAGTTCTGCTCATGGTCGGCGTGCAAGATGAGCAGCATGTCCAAAGCGCGCACCAGCGCCGGATCAATGTCGTACGCCTGATACGGCATGCCGAACGTCATGCGGATGAAGTCTTCCGTGTACCCCTTCTGCGCGTCCGGGTACAACAGGGGCAACCCTGCTGCGCGCTTCGCAATGTAGGAGATCATGGTCGGCATTTTCGCCAGCAGGAGGACGAGGGCACGGTCCAACTGGTCCGGATCGTGCGGGTCCAACGTGTCCTCATAGTAGGTTGCGAGCCCCGCGACACCCGCCTGCAGGATGGCCATCGGGTGCCCGTTGTGGGGGAAAGCGGTGAAGAACGCTTTAAAATCCTCATGCAACAGCCGATGGTTTTGGATGCGCCGCACAAACGCTTCTAGGTCGGCGGCCCTAGGCAGCTCCCCATAAATCAGCAGCCAAGCGACTTCCAAGAAGGACGAGTGCCTAGCCAACTGGTCAATCGGGTAGCCCCTGTACCGCAGGATCCCCTTATCCCCATCGATGTAGGTGACCTCTGACATGGTCATCGCCGTGTTCACTAACCCATAGTCGAGGGTCACGTTGCCGGTGTCCCTCAAGACTGTTGCAATCGAGTAGCCGCTCGGCCCGATCGTCGACTGGATTAGGGGGGTGACCACCTCCGCATCCCTTGTCTTCAGGACCCCGTCCGGGTTGGCGGCGACCTCCTCCTCGACGAAGTCTTCGCCAGCCTTTACCGCGACCTCATCTTCGCGGGCTTGCGCTTCTTCTTTCAGCTCTTCGGGTGTGCTCACAGCGTCGTCCTTGCCGCCTTCGGGCTTCTGAGCGTCTTCTGGTTTCCCCACCTTTACGTCCCCTTCAAGTCCGGTTCCCTCACCTACACTGCTACCAGTGTGCCCCACGACACGTAACAGTTCCAGTGTTGGGGAAAACCAGCGTACGTCGTCTCAAGCGTTCCACCCCAAATTTGGGGGAGCTTTCAAAGCGTTTAGCGGCCGTCAGAGCCCAGCCTCAGGTCACTTGAGGTGGTCGTTTATGTCCTCAGGCTGGCGTTCAACCACCTCGTGATCGAAGTCGAAGACGCCGCTCCGCTGCGCGCCACCAGGTGAACCAATGTTCTTGAAGAAGTCGACGTTCGCCTCGTAATACTCCGACCATTCCTCAGGAAGATCGTCCTCGTAAAAGATCGCTTCCACCGGACAAACAGGTTCGCAAGCGCCACAGTCCACGCACTCATCCGGGTGAATGTAAAGCATGCGGGCACCCTCATAGATGCAGTCCACGGGACACTCGTCAACACAGGCTCGGTCCTTAATGTCGACGCACGGCTCAGCGATTATGTAGGTCATTCAATCCTCCTGATCCACCATGTTACCCTCCTTTTTTGTCCCAACGTAGACTGAACAAACGCCGCGGAAACGCGTGGTGGCCGCGGGTAGTGAACGTGTCTTGAGGGGAGTGGATCTTGACAGAAAATGAAGAGACCAGCAAGAGAACATCCGAGGCGCCCCCGCCCCTCCCCTGGCTTTCTTGGAAAGTGGGTGACCGGGTAGTCGTCAGGTTCCGGGAAGAAGGGGGACTCAGGGACGCCCTCGGAACCCTACTGGAAACCCAGCCCAGTCACGTCGTGATCGACACGAAAAGGGGTCCAGTGCGGGTTGAGGCGACCACCATGGTTGTGGGGAGGAAAGTGTTGCCCCCGAAAAGACGATTCAAACCCCTACCGCCCCTAGACCTCTAGCAGCGGCCTGCTTCCAACGCGGCCTACTCGACTGGACCGCTGCTCGGGTGAGACCCCACTGCTCCGCTACGACTGCGCTTCGCGCTTGCGTCTGCCCGCAGCTTTGGCGCGCTCCGCGGGATCCAACTCCACCTTGCGGATCCGCACATCATCGGGGGTCACCTCAACACACTCGTCCTCGGACGCGAACTCCAGCGCCTCCTCCAACGAAAGTGTTCGGGGCACAGCGATCGCCTCAAAAGAGTCCGCGGCAGCCGCCCTCATGTTGGTCTGCTTCTTCTGGCGAGTGACATTCACATCCATGTCAGTTGAACGCGAGTTCTCCCCAATCACCTGGCCCATGTAAACTTCCGAGCCCGGTTGCACTATCATTTGGCCGCGCTCCTGCAAAGCGACCATCGCGTAGGGGGTGGCAGTGCCCGCACGGTCCGCGACCATGGACCCTGTGGTCCGCCCACTGATCGGCCCGAACCAAGGCTCGTACCCCTCAAAAACAGCGGAATAGATGCCGGTACCGTGCGTGTCCGTCAAAAACTGGTTTCTGAAACCAATGAGCCCACGCGCCGGCACATTAAACTCCATGCGCACCCAACCCGAGTCCTGGTTAGCCAAAGACTGGATGACACCCTTGCGGGAGGCAAGAAGCTGGGTGACAGCACCCATGTGCTCCTCCGGGATATCCACAGTCAACCTCTCCACGGGCTCATGCACGACCCCGTCCCGCACCTGCGTGACAACCCGCGGCTTACCCACCGTCAACTCGAAGCCCTCCCGGCGCATCTGCTCCACCAAAATGGCTAAAGCCAACTCGCCACGCGCCTGCACTTCCCACGCGTCGGGGCGCTCCGTGGGCAACACTTTCATGGACACGTTGCCGACCAATTCGCGGTCAAGGCGCTCCCTGATCAGCCGCGCAGTCACCTTGTTCTTCCGGTTCCTCCCGGCCAGCGGTGACGTATTCGTGCCGATTGTCATTGAGATGGCTGGCTCATCAACCGTGATCGGGGGGAGAGGCCGGGGGTCCTCAACGTCGGTGAGGGAATCCCCGATCGTAATGTCCTCAACGCCCGCCACCCCAACAATGTCACCGGGGCCAGCCACAGCAACAGGGACCCTGTCCATCCCCTCAGTGCGGAGCATCTCCGTCAAACGAACCGTCTTCGTCGTCCCATCCGCACGCACCCACGCCACCGGTTCACCCTTCCTCAGGTAACCGTTGTGAATGCGCACAAGGGCGAGCCTACCCAAGAACGGGGACGCGTCCAGGTTCGTCACCTGAGCTTGGAGTGGGACGTCCTCGTCATAAGTTGGGCCCGGGATTTCGTTGATGATCGCGTCGAACAGTGGTTCAAGATCGTCAGTGGGGAGGTGACCGTCGCGGGGCCGCACCGTAGAAGACAGGCCCGCCTTCGCGGAAGAATAAATGATGGGGACCTCAAGGAGCTGTTCGAGGTCGATCTCCGCACCCTCCGCCTCCAAGTCCTCGGCAAGTGAGAGGAGCAGGGTCATCGTCTCATCGACAACCTCACTGATCCTCGCGTCAGGGCGGTCAACCTTATTCACCACCAGGATGAGGGGTAGGCCCGCCGCCAACGCCTTACGCAACACGAACCGGGTCTGGGGCAAGGGGCCCTCAGAGGCGTCAACCAACAGTACCGCGCCATCAACCATGGACAGGGAACGTTCGACCTCTCCCCCGAAGTCAGCGTGACCAGGCGTGTCGACCACGTTTATGGTCACCCGCTCCGGCTCACCAGCCGCTGGGGCGGGCACAATATGGTCCACCGCAGTGTTCTTCGCGAGGATCGTGATCCCCTTCTCACGTTCCAAGTCACCCGTGTCCATGACACGTTCTTGACTGTGGTCGCGATCCAAGTGGGACGAGAAAGCGCCTGACTGCCACAGGAGGGCGTCCACTAGGGTCGTTTTCCCGTGGTCAACGTGCGCGATGATCGCGATGTTCCGGATATCCGGCCTAATAGTCACGGTCCACCTCCCCTGTCACCAAACACAAACTCCGACCAAGAGCAAGGTCTTTCAAGCTTACCGGGCCGGGAGCGCCTGAAGGCCCCCCGGCCGCCCCCTCACGTGCGAGGTTGGACACCACAAAACGAGCCTGGGGGCACCCACAACTGCCCCCCAACCCGTCAGCGCACCACCCGCGGCGCGCCACGACCACTATTTCTTCAGGAACCCCACGTTCTCTGGGATGACAGAAGACATGCCGAACGCCCCATAGTTAGCTAGAGACTTCGGCACCGCAGTCAAGTCGACCCTCTGGTAGAGGGGGAGAACCATGGCGTTCTCCCAAATGGTTTCGTCAGCCTCGTTAGCGAGTTTCAGGCGCTCTTCCTCATTGATTTCCTCAGCGACAGCGGCAGACAGCTCATCGATGCGCTCATCACAAATGCGGGAATAGTTTTGCCCGTCGGGCGCAACCTCCTCACAAGAATAGATCTGGGAGATGTTCGCCATCGGATAGGGGCCACCCTCCCACGCGAACGACACCAAACCGAAGTTACCTTCCGCCACTTCTTCAAAGAACACGTCTGCTTCCACATCAACAAAGTTGACCTTCACCCCAAGGGCCTCCATCTGCTCCTTGAGCTCTTCGCCCTCGTTCTTAGAAGTTGGGAATGATTGGATCACGCGGTAGTCGAACTCGAGGGTCTTACCATCTTTGGTGCGATAGTCCGCTCCCTCTTCAAGAACCCACCCAGCATCTTCTAACGCTTCTTCGGCGCGCTCTGGGTCGTACGCGTAGTCCAAACCGTTGTTCTTGTACCCCTGCTGGCCGGGCATGAAGAAGTGGTTTCCAAGCACCAGTTCCTTCGTGGAAATGTTGGGGATCCCCGCCATGTCGGCTTCAACAATCTTTTCCCTATCAATGCCCATCACGATCGCTTGGCGGACTTCCTTAGACCCCAAGTTTTCGGCCTCACCGTTGAACGTGAACTGGCGCCACTGAGTGGCGAGCGCGTGACGCACCTCACCGTCAGCGCGGGTCTCCGCAGCCAAATACTGGTCGGCGTCAACAATGTCGGTGAGGACGTCAATGTCGCCATTAGCGAATGCGTCCGCCATTTGGCTTGGGTCCATCACCTTGAAAGTGATCGAGTCCAGCATGCCCTCATTCCCCCACCAAGCGGGGTTCTTCTCCAAAGTGATGAGCTTCTGCGCTTCGTCAACGGACGCGAACTGGTAGGGGCCCGCAAACCAGTCATTGTTGGGGGTGGACCACCCCTCGTTGAACAGTTCAGGGGATGCGACCCCCGCTTTCGGGGCGACGCTCGCCAGTGTCGCCGACCAATCTGGGTAAGCCTCGTGATAGGTGACAACCACCTCGTGGTCCGTGGCGCCAGCCTCAACACTCTTGACGTAGTCCCACCCATCTTTGGAGGCGCAGAGGAAAACGTCGCCACTTCCGCCCTCGTCCCCCTCCTCACCTTCCGATGCGTCTTCGGATGAGGGGGCGCTCTGCTGACCGTTGCACGCCTTCCACGTCGCCTCATAGTCTTCCCACGTGATAGGGGTGCCGTCCCCCCAAACTGCCTCTTCCGCGAGCGTCAGCGTGACGACCTGCGGTTCCTCGCCGTCCGCGTGCTCCACGCTGAAGTCCTTCAAAAAGTTGGGGTTCACAACGAAAGTGCCATCGTCGCTGTAAATGAAGTTAGAAGGCTGCACGAAGGGGCCGATGGTCTTCGCTAAGTCCACAGTGTTACCCAGAACGTTACGAACGTTATAGGTGATGGGGAGAGCGCTGATGGCCATGTGGAGGTCCCCGCCCTCCTCAATCGACTTCCGCTCCTGCACGTTCACACTGGACCGCGGCGTGAGCTGCTCGTCGCCGGTGTCGGCGCTGCCCTTCGTTTGCCCTGACTGGGACCCTGCCCCGCCGCTCGTGCAACCAGTGAGCGCCAACGCCGCCACTGCGACTGTCGCGAACAGTGCGCGTGTCATGGTACGCATCCAAAACCTCCATTTAGTGCTCGCCCCCCTCCACCGAAAACTGGTGTCGAAGGCCCCGCAATGATGCTAGCAATGCAGCTAATCGTATAAGGATCTGGGGTCCCCGGCGCGCCGTGCGGCGCAACCCACAAAACTTGGGGTAAAGGAGAGACCCAAAGAGGCCATCCGCGAGGTGGGTCGGCCGCCAGTTTTCGCGTCTCCCCACCCACCCTTTTTCTGTAGCCTGTTCACATGAGTGAAGAAGCCGAGTACACCCAGCCCACTTGGAAGGAGTGGGCGGCACTCACAGTGCTGTCCTTGGGGCTGGGCGTGATCGTCTTAGATGGGACGATCGTTGGGGTTGCCCTCCCCTCAATCATCTCAGACTTGGGGATGAACCTGAGTGACGCGCAATGGGTGTCCAGCCTGTACGCGGTGGTTCTCGCCGCGCTGCTCCTCCCCACTGGTTCCATCGCTGACCGTCTCGGCAGACGCAAGCTTTTTGCCACCGGCCTAGTGATCTTCGTGCTCGCGTCCGTGCTCGCCGCCCTCGCAACCAGCGCCGGACATTTGATTTCTTCGAGGGCGCTCCAAGCCCTAGGGGCAGCGATGATAATGCCCTCCACCCTCTCCACCGTGAACGTCCTCTTCCGAGGTAAAGCGCGTGCGGCCGCGTTCGGAGTGTGGGGGGCTGTCATTTCGGGGGCCGCAGCCGTCGGCCCTCTCGCAGGTGGCGCGTTGACGCAGTGGGCGTCGTGGAGGTGGATCTTCCTAGTGAACCTCCCCATCGGGGCGGCCCTACTGATAGCGACATTCTTCGTCATCCCCGAGACCCGCGGTCAGGGACGCCCGCCCGGTGCTGACGCGGTTGGCGTAGTCCTGAACGGCCTCGGGTTCGGCTCCCTAGTGTTCGCAATCATCGAAGGCCCCGCGACAGGTTGGTGGGCACCCACCGCCGACATGACCCTATTCGGTTTCACTTGGCCTACGACCGCGCCAGTCTCGGTGGTACCGGTCGCACTCGTTTTTGCCGCCACACTGCTCACCTGCTTCCTGTTCTGGGAAAACCATCGCGCAAAACAAGGTCGGTCGACCGTCCTCGACCTAACCCTCTTCCGGCTCCCCACGTTCGCTTGGGGGAACGTCACGGCGGCGATGGTTGCGATCGGCGAGTTCGCAATCCTCTTCGTACTGCCCCTATTCCTCATTAACGCGCTCGGCCTAGAAGTGATGGCAACCGGCCTCATCCTGGCTGCCATGGCGCTCGGCGCGTTCTTTTCTGGGGCGTCAGCGCGACACTTGGCGGCGCGCCTCGGGGCTCCCGGCGTCGTCGTACTAGGGCTAATGTTGGAGGTCATCGGCGTCATATTTCTAGCAGCCATCCTGTCGCCCACGGGCGCCGGTTGGATGGTGGCAGTGCCACTCGTCCTGTACGGCCTCGGGCTCGGGCTTGCCTCCGCCCAGTTGACCGGCACGGTCCTCAGGGACGTTCCAGTTAGCCAGTCAGGGCAAGCTTCCGCCACCCAGTCAACGGTGCGACAAGTGGGTTCCGCCATGGGAACAGCGTTCGCTGGCGCCGTCCTCGCCATGACCCTGAAAGTTTCCGTTCCCAGTGCCGTGGAAGCAGTGGGTATCACTGGGGAAGAGGCGAGACAGTTAGCTAAGGAAACCGCTTCCTCCGCCGGCACCAACATTGCGAACATGCGGGCGCAGGCGAGCGGCTCCGGCTCTGAGTCGGTCTTAGAAGCGGCGCAAGCTCTGACCGCGGGGTTCGCAGACGCGACCAGGTGGGCTCTTCTTGCGGGCACCCTTTTCCTACTGTTAGGCCTAGTTGGCGCCTACCGCCTACGCGCCGCCACCCGAAACCAAGACCTAGACGAGACCCGCGCGTAACCGGATAAACTCGAATGTGAAGGAAGCCACTGAGCTCTTCACGTTCGCCTTCGCCCCCGAAACGCGCCGGCGGGCGGCAAACCTATTTACTGGAGGAACCATGGGTGTTTATGTTGTGACTGGAGCGGCGTCTGGGATGGGACGCTCAACTGCGGAGCAGCTACGTTGGGAAGGCCACCGGGTCATCGGAGTCGACCTGAGGGGCACGGAAGTCATCGCAGACCTGTCGACAGAAGAAGGTCGCCGCTCGGCTGTTGAACAAATCTATGAGAAGGCGGGCGGACGCCTCGACGGTGCCGTCCTCGCGGCGGGGCTTGGCCCGGTCCCGGGGCGTGAGCAACTGATCGCACAGGTGAACTACTGCGGCGTTGTCATGCTGCTCGAAGGAATCCGTGATCTGCTCGCAAAAGCGGGGAACGCGAAAGTCGTCATCTTCTCCTCCAACTCGACCACAACTGTTCCCGGTGTCCCCCAAGAACTTATTGACGCGTTCTTGGCTCGCGACCCGGGGAAGGCCCTCGCCCTCGTCGGAGACGTGAGCCCCGAGATGGCCGCTACGTTCATGTACGTGGCGTCCAAGACCGCGGTGACGCACTGGATGAGGACGATCGGCGTGGACGAGGAGTGGGCGGGGGCGGGGATCCGCGTCAACGCGCTCGCTCCCGGCGCGATCCGCACCCCACTTCTTGAACAACAGTTGAATGACCCGAAGCTGCGCCCCGCGATTGAGGCGCTCCCCATCCCCGTACGAGAGTTCGGTAAGCCAGAAGAGGTGGCGAAGTGGGCGATCTTCATGTTGTCTCCCGCCGCGAACTTCCTGTGTGGTTCTGTGATCTTCCTTGATGGTGGTACCGACGCCTACTTCCGTGCGGACTCTTGGCCGAAGACGGTGCCGCCAGAAGAGACTCCCAGGTATCTGGAGAGGGCGGAAGAGTTCGTCGCTCTCCTCGCTGAAGAGAAAAAGAACGCCTAAATCCCTGTCTAGAACCGTTGAGACGGCGCCCCTGCCTTCCGGCTTGGGCGCCGTCAACGTCGAGGAGAAACATCCATGAAAGCCTCAACCCCAGCACTGAAAGCTCTGAAAGACGCGGGCGTGACCTACCAACTTCACGAAGACTCCATAGACCGCTCCACAAAGATGCTGCCCCCAAACCTCGGCGCCCAAGTCGCAGCCTCGATGGGTGTGGACGACACCCAGATGTTCAAAACGCTGGTTGTGGTAGCGGACGGTGAGCCCTACTGTGTCGTGGTCCCAGTGGGCGGCCGCCTCAACCTGCGCGCCCTCGCAAGAGCGGTTGGTGCCAAAAGCGCCAAGATGGCACCCCGAGATGAAGCGATGCGACTTACAGGCTACGTGCTTGGCGGGGTGTCCCCATTTGGGATGCGAACCACCCTGCCCACTGTCGTCGACGAGTCCGCCATGGATTGGGAGTCGATCTTCATTTCCGCTGGTAAACGGGGCCTAGTGGCAGAAATAGCACCGAAGGACCTAGTTTCCACTACCGACGCCCAGGTTGGCGCCATCGCCCGCTACTAGAAGTCAGCTAAAAGGTGCGTGTTGAGGATATGTTGCAAAACTGCCAGTTCACTGGAGTATTATCAAGCAACCATAGTGGTCTGGGTCACGGTAAATCTTGGAGGAGTAACAATGGGTTTCATAAAGGCTTTCGGTGGAGCCATCGGGGGAATGTTCGCGGACCAGTGGAAGGACTACGTCACTCCTCCACCCAATTTGCCCCCATCTGCAGCACTGTTTCCGGCCGTGAAGGTCGGGAAGGTGGGAGGACGTGGCGCTAACACCAAGAGCTCTCCAAACATCATCACGAATGGTTCCCGCATCTTGGTCCCGGAGGGCTACGGTGCTCTAACCTTCCAAAACGGGGAGCTAACGGGCTTGGTTGCGGAACCTGGCGGGTTCATCTGGCAGTCGGATGACCCGAACTCACAATCAATCTTTGCGGGCGACGGGATTCTAGCCCCGACCGTGAAAATGGCTTGGGAACGCTTCAAGTTTGGGGGGATCCCCGGCAGCCAGCAAATGGTGTTCTACGTGAACCTGAAAGAGATTCCCAATAACCGGTTCGGAACCCAGTCAGAGATCTATTGGGATGACGCTTACTTGGGTGCGCAGGTTGGCGCGATCACGCGGGGCACCTACACGCTCCGCATCGTGGACCCCATCCTGTTCGTGAAGGGGTTCGTGCCTCTCGCCTACTACACGTCTGATGCCCAGATTTTCGACTTCTCAGACCTAGACAACCCTGCTGCCTCGCAGCTGTTCAACGAGGTTGTCGGCTCACTCGCGGCCGCGTTCTCCTACTACACGAACGACCCCAACAAGGGGAACCGCATCGCAAGGATTCAGGGGGACGCTATTGGGTTCGCCCAGTCTCTGTCCGCAGCCGTTGAAGACGGGTACCAGTGGACTTCCGACCGAGGCATTCGTATCGAGAAGGTTGCGCTGCAAGCAATCGAGTACGACGAGGACACGCGAGCCCTTCTCTCCGACGTCAAGAAGGCTGACGCTTTGGGTGGCGCGCGGGGGAACGCCTTCATGCAGCAGGCGGCGGCACGCGGCATCCAAGCAGCCGGGGAAAACCCATCTGGTGGGGGCGGCGCTTCCATGGCCTTCCTCGGAATGGGGATGGGCGCGGCGGGAGGCGCAGTGCAGGGACTCCAGCAGCCCCCGTACCCTCAAGGTCAACCGCAAGGCGGATACCAGCAGGTGCCGCCACAGCAGCCTTCCCCCTACGCACCCCCGGCCGGCGGCCAGCAGCCGCAAGGCGGTGGGGATGACCCGGTGGCAAGACTGACCCAGTTGAAGACGATGTTGGATGCGGGCCTAATCACCCAAGAGGATTACGACGCAGCCAAAGCGAGCATCTTAGGTTTCTGAGAGCCCTAAAACTAAGAGACTTTGAACTGAGGAGATGAAGTGACGGCTGATAACCCGTACCAGCGGCGCGCAGCGCGCCATCAAACGCCAGCTGCGCCGCCTCCGCCTCCCCAAGAGGCACCTAGGCCTGCGAACGTCAGCGCTCAAGCCCCCAGGCCTGCGAACGTCAGTGCTCAAGCCCCCAGGCCCACGAAGGTCAACGCTCAAGCCCCAAGGCCTGCCGACGCAACCGTTGAAGCTCCCGCGCCCGCCAGCGCAGCAATCGTTGAGGAGGAGAGCGTCACCTACGAGGAGACCAGCCAGTACCCCCCGGATGAGCCCACATGGGATCCCGACGCGTTCGACCCTGACACTTCCGCCGAGGACGCCTCCGGGGGGCCGACGATCATCCAAACCGATGTCGGGGGAACCGACGGGCTGAACAAGTGTTTGAGATGCGGCGCCACAGACATCTCTCTGAACCCGAAGACCGGGAAGCTACGCTGCCACTTCTGTAGGTACGAGTGGGATGCGAAGTCAGCGCTCGAAACGATGGGCCTAGACACGGCGATTGAGGAGCTCACTGGCCTGGTCATGGGCTCCGGCGCGGAGGACATCATCCCCTCCACGGACGTCGTCGTGACCTTCAAGTGTGGGGCGTGCGGGGCGGAAGTGGTGATCGACACGGACCACTCCACTCAGGCTAGGTGCCACTGGTGCCGCAACGTTTTGTCAATGAACGAACAGATCCCCAACGGAGCTGTTCCCGACATGGTGTTGCCCTTCAAAATCCCGAAGGAAGAGGCCGTCAAGGACATCAAGGCGTTCGTTAACAAACGCAAGTTCTTCGCTCACCGCAAGTTCTTGAAAGAGTTCGACGCGAACAACGTCATGGGGGTTTACCTGCCCTACATGGTGGTCGACTTGAACGCTAAAGCGACCCTGTCAGGCCAAGGGGAACGTGAGACACGCAGGTACACGGTGGGTAGCGGAAAGGACGAGGAAACCCGTTACGAAGCGGACCTGTACGACGTTTGGCGCAGCTTCGACCTGCACATCGACGACCTGACAGTGGAGTCCTCTGCCCAACGATTGGATCAAGACACGAAGACGAACACGAACAACATCATCAACTCGGTGATGCCGTTCGACACGGAAAATGCGGTCGTCTACGACTCCAACTACCTGTCAGGGTTCACTTCGGAACGTCGCGACACGAACATTGATGAGATCGCTCCCCTCGTTGAGTTGCAGGCGGAAGACATTGCGCGTCACTCCGCCCGCGAACTCATCGACTTCTTTGACCGTGGTGTGCGGTGGGATGAAGAGAACCTCGAAGTGGTTGGGCAACGCTGGGTTTCCGCTTACCTACCCGTGTGGTTGTACAGCTACCACGAGCAGAAGAAAAACGGGAAAGAAATGTTGCACTACGTGGCTGTCAACGCTCGCACGGGCGAGACGATGGGCTCAGTGCCCTTGAACCAGAAGCGCCTCATCTCCGTGTCGGCACTGGTGGAAATCCTAGGCATCATCGCCTTCATCCTTGTCTTGATAGCGGGGGCTTAAAATGTTCGCATTCACTGAGTTCAGCCTTTTTGTTGCTCAAGTCTTCGCGTCCTCAAGCGATGACGACAGTTCGGGCGAGTGGGCGATCGCTCTGCTCCTAGCCGGCTTCATCTTCTACTCCATCATGTACGTCCGGTACCGCAACACGGACAAACGGCACCACCACGAGTTACAAACGAGGGCGAACAAAGTCAACGTTCAAGGCGGGGAACGGAAGGTTAAACACCTCAAGGACCTACGAAACTCGCAAATGCGCGGCGCCAACGAAACGGCGGTGCATGGTGCGCGAGTCGGCATTGAAAAAACCAAGTTGGACCAGCTAGCAGACAACGTGAAAGGTTCATTCGGCTCCTAACGTGGAGGTCTTGCGCAGCCCACTATTCGCTGCGCAAGGCCTCCACCGGGTCCTTCCTGGAAGCAGCCGAAGCGGGCATCAGTCCGGCGAGCACTGTGAGACCCATCGAGATCAAAACCAAGATTGTTGCCGCCGACAAAGACAGTTGCGCGACATTCTTGATCCCCCACTTCGCGTAGACGAACGCGTTCACGGGAAGTGTCATCAGGTAGGTGATCCCGACACCCAATAGGCCCGCAGTGAAACCAACGATGAGGGTTTCAGCGTTGAAAACGGTGCGGATGTCCCGCTTTGAGGCCCCAATGGACCTGAGGATCCCGATCTCCTTGCGCCGCTCCAACACCGAAATGTAGGTGATCACGCCGATCATGATGGATGACACCACTAGGGAGATCGCCACGAAGGCGATCAGCACGTAGGTTATGACGTTCACAATGTCCGTCAAGGACGACATGAGTGTCCCAACCAGGTCCGTGTAGGTCACGACCTTGTCATCTTCACCCGCTGCTTCCGCGTCAGCGTTGTACGTTTCGAGGACGTCAACCACCGCTTCCTTCGCATTGAAGTCGATGGGGAAAAGATCGATGGAAGAGGGGTCGTTGAAGTCCGCGTAGCCGAGAGCGTGAAGGTTCCCCTCATACGTTGCCTCCTTAACGCCCATCAGGGAGGTGAGTAGTCGCTGTAGTTCCTCTTCAGACATGTTGAACTCGAAAGCCTCAGCGAACGCTTCCTCATCTATCGCCATGGCTTCCGGCAGCGTCTCAGCGAGCGAACCCATCACACTCTGCATGGAGGAGGTGAGCGCGTCACCAATCTGGTTTTCGAGGCCAGCAAACGCGGCCGCCATTTGTGAGGAGCTGCCCTGCATCGCGGCCTGAATCTGCGTGGTTAACACGGAAGACAGCTGGCTCATGTAGCTGCCCATGACGACCTGCAACTGCGTTGAGAGGGACTGAGTCAACTGGGAGGCGAGCTGCTCACGCAACTGTTTGGCGAGCTCTTTTTCCAACTGTCCCTTCATCTGCTCAATAGCTTCACCAATCTGGTCTTGCAGCTGTCCCTGGACTTGGTCGGTGATCTGTTTCAAGACTTGGTTGATCGCCCCGTCGAGGTCGAAGTCAAGTTCCCCCAAGATTGCTTTTGCTTCATCGCTTTCTAGGAACAGAGGGAAGTTAGTTGCCACATCCGTGGGGTCCAGGCCCTCTTTTTCCGCCCATGGGAAGTAGCCGGAAACCAACGCGTCCACGGCCGCCGACACTTGTTCAGCGTCCAACCCCCAGTCGATGGCAGCGAGGTCGAGATCAATCTGGCTCCAGTCGATTTCAATGTTGCCAGCCAGGTCGAAATCCATGTCGAAGTCGAAATCCAAGTCGAAATCGAGGTCCCCGGCGAGAACACCGAGGTCCAGTTGCGGGGGCTGCGGCAAATCGAAGTTGAGGTCGCCTAGGTCCCCCATGTCGAGGGACGTCAACCCCTCAAGCGCACTGAAATCTAGTCCGAGGGCGGACGGATCAATCTCAAGCATCTGCTCGTCGATCTTGAACGCGTCCCCGATCGCGTCCTCGTCCACGCTGACGAGGGAAGAAAAGTCTAGGCGACTACCGTCCGCGCCACTTTCCTCACCGAACTTGGCTCCCGTGAACACGTTGACTTTCGGATTATCCTGTTGGTCCTTAACAATCTTCGTGTCAGCAGCCTCGTTCACCACGTAGCGGGTCAACATTGGCGTGTAGTAAATGCCGGGAGAAAGCGCTGTGGCGGTGGCACCCTCCTTCGCCTTCACGATTCCAGACACCCTCAAAGTGGTTCCGTCTTCCACCTGGGTCTCCATGTACTTGGCGTCCCCACTACGGTCCGTCCACACCCCATACGTGTCGTCATACGTGTAGAAACTGGTTGCGGGCACCAGTTTGAACGTGGTGTCCATGATCTCGTCGTAGGTGAACGAGGCGGGGTCAGAGGGGATCACCACCTGCTCCCCCTCACGCAGGTCCTTCATCATCGCGTCCAAGTCAGCAGGGTCCAACAAGTCCAGCGTGTAGAGCATCAGGTCCGACAAACCACCGCTTGGGGTGAGCACCACCAGCACTTCGGTTGGCTGCACGGGCCAAGCGCCCGCAACCACGTCGTATTGCGCTTCAACGACAGTGGAATCTTCCACCATCTCTTGGAACACGTTCATCATGGTGCTGGACCCCATGAAGGAGGAGTCCGAGGAGAACCCGAGGGCCGAGAAAGTGCTGTCCGGGTTCACTTGGCGGACCCCATCAGTGGTGTCGGAAGAGAAAATCTGGGGGGTCACATCGTAGTAGTACTGGATGGCGGAAACATACTCGTCAATGTCGCCCCCATTGTTATCTAAAAACTCTTTAAGGGAAGCCAAGTCGTTCGTGCCAACAGAAGAGAACATCTTCCCTAAGACCTGGATTTCGCGGACGGTGCCCGCCTGAGCGTCCTCGTCCAAATCCTCCTCGCCGCGACCCTCTCCGCCCGGTGACGCCTCGCCCGCGTCGCCTTCGTCTCCCCCATTCTCCACGTCGACCCCCGCGGCCGCATGCGCCTGGTTGCCGGCCTCCTCCGTCATCATTGTCACCATCGAGGTCATGTCCATCCCCTGATCTTGGATGGTGAGGGGGTAGACGGACAGCATGTCCTCTTCCACACCCTTTATATAGGCCTGCACGCCCGTCGCGAGCGCCAAAATAGAGGCGATCCCAATAATGCCGATGCTCCCCGCGAACGCGGTCATCAACGTCCGACCCTTTTTGGTCATAAGGTTGTTGAAAGAGAGCGCAATGGCGGTTGCGAGCGACATGGAGGTTTTCCGGATCTTCCAAGCCGCGCCCCCACGCTGCTCCGCGGGGTCGAACGGGTCGGAGTCGGACACCACCTTGCCGTCAAGAAGGTCAATGGTGCGAGTCGCGTAGTCTTCCGCCAACTCCGGGATGTGGGTGACACTGATAACCACCCAGTCGGAGGCGATCTTCGTGAGCAAGGCCATGATCTGCTCACTGGTTTCCGTGTCGAGAGCACCCGTCGGCTCATCAGCGAGCACTATCTCCGGATCGTTAATCAGCGCGCGAGCAATCGCTACGCGCTGCATCTGCCCACCCGACAACTGGTTCGGGCGTTTACGGACGTGGTCCGCGAGCCCCACTTCACTGAGCGCTTCTAGGGCGCGGCGCCGCCGCTCTTCGCGGCTCACACCGGTGAGAGTGAGTGCCAACTCCACGTTGGCGAGGACGCTCTGGTGGGGGATCAGGTTGTAGCTCTGAAAGACGAAGCCGATACGGTTGTTGCGGTAAGTGTCCCAGTCGCGGTCCGTGTAATCGTCAGTGGAAACACCATCAATGATGAGGTCCCCACTGTCGTACCGGTCGAGGCCCCCAACAATGTTCAACATGGTGGTCTTACCGGACCCGGAGGGGCCTAAGACAGCGACGAACTCGTTGTCCCTGAAAGTAATGCTCACATCATCTAGTGCGACCTGCTTGAAGTCGGCTGATATGTAGGATTTCGTGATGTGAGAAAGTTCCAGCACTAGGGCCCCCAGAGAAATAGTCCTCTTAAACCCTACTAGTGCTGAGGCAACACGATTCTACGCTGGCGGCGTAAGAACTCACGCTGCCGGCGAATGAGACGCGCGCGTCAAACCCGTCTCCCCCATTCAAGGGGGACACGCGTCTAGCTGTGCAGGTACTCGGTCAGATGTTCGCGTTCAGCTTCAAGGTCGTCAAGCCTTGCTTTCACCACGTCACCGATGGACACGATGCCAACCAAGGCGCCTTCCTCCATGACTGGGAAGTGACGGAACCTCTTGTTCGTCATCGTGGTCGCCAGCACGTCGATCCGGTCTTCTGGGGCGCAGACTTCCACGTTGGGGGTCATGATCATCGACACTGGGGTGTTCAACGCGCCACCACCAGCAGCGAGCCCAACGACGTCGCGTTCGGTTACGATCCCAACCACGTCGCCATCTTCAACCACGACAGCGGCCCCAATGGAGCGGTCACGTAGTTGTTGCGCCAAGTCTGCAACGGTCGCGTCGGGGCTCACGGTTTCAACGTCCGAGCCCTTCACTTCAAGTATGTCTTTCACGATCATGCCCCGAAAATACCACGGGGGAGACGTGGAGAGAAGAGTGTCCGCAACTGGGGTCACCGCCGGCGCTGAGGAAACGCGTCGGGCGCTAACCAGCCTTTGGTTTCCCCCGGACCGAACGCACGCATGTCCCGACACTGTCATTGCGCCGTCAGGTGTCGCGTGTGTTCGGTTGGGGTCATAAGTGGAGTCGCGTGTGTTCGGTCGGGGTCATAGTCAGGCGCGTGCGTTCAGTTGGGGTGATGGTGAGGCGCGTGCGTTCAGTTGGGGTGCTCCACCAGCCGGTCAGCAAACCCCAACTCGGCTAGGTCAAACCTGAACGTGACAGCGAGGGGAGTCTCACCCCCGTTCACCGGGGCCCGTCCAAAACCGTCGGGCCCAGCACGCGGCCAGCCGCAACC
>CAYFUO010000008.1:0-8446 GCA_964346255.1 uncultured Actinomyces sp.
GTGTGGATAAGCGTTTGGTGGTGGCCACGGGGCGCGCGTTCCCCGCTTTGGCCGAAAGCGTTGCGGAGTCCCTCGGGATCGAAGTGCTCCCCACCACCGCCTACGACTTCGCGAACGGAGAGATCTACTTCCGGTTCAACGAATCCGTCCGCGGAAGCGACGTTTTCATCATCCAGTCCACGACAGCACCCATCAACAAGTGGGTGATGGAGCTTCTGATCATGTTGGACGCCGCGAAGAGGGCGTCCGCGAAACGTATCACCGCCGTCGTCCCCTTCTACCCCTATTCGAGGCAGGACAAGAAACATAGGGGGCGCGAACCGATCTCAGCGCGCTTGATCGCTGACCTCCTCCAGACTGCTGGGGCCGACCGCATCATGAGTGTTGACCTGCACGCCTCCCAAGCGCAAGGCTTCTTTGATGGCCCCGTGGACCACTTGTGGGCGATGCCGGTCCTTGTCGACTACGTGCGGCAACGGATCGACACCGACAATGTGACGGTCGTTTCTCCGGACGCCGGCCGGATCAGGGTCGCTGAGAAGTGGGCTGCGAAGCTGGGTGGCTGCCCACTCGCTTTTGTTCACAAGACCCGTGACACCTCCCAACCGAACGTGGCTGTCGCCAACCGCGTGGTCGGGAAAGTCAAGGGCCGCGAATGCGTGCTGGTTGATGACATGATCGACACGGGTGGTACCATCGCGGAGGCCGTTCGTGTTTTGTACGAGGCCGGAGCCAAAAAAGTGCTGATAGCAGCCACCCACGCGCTCCTGTCACCCCCCGCCAAGCAACGCTTGGAGGACTCGGGGGCCACCGAAGTGATTGTCACGAACACTCTGCCGATCGCACCGGACAAGGTGTTCGACCAGTTGACAGTGCTGTCGATAGCGCCCCTACTGTCAAAGGCGATCAGCGCTGTCTTTGATGATGACTCGGTCACCTCAATGTTCGACGGGGACGCGTAACCGGAGAGGTATTTGCGAGCGCCCTCGGGGGTCAGTTACGGGATCTGCGAGGGCCGCTGCCCCAGCTCGCCCCTGTGGAAAGAGCTAAAGGCCGCAAAACTGTGGAAAAAACGCCGTTTCCCGTTACCAATCTGTGACGCCCGACAGAGCTAACGTCCTAGAACGTATGTTCGAGGATCCCGTAGAATGGGGGTATGGAAAACGACGACATCACTCGCGGGAGCGCGGCTTCCGAGGGCGAAGGAAACGGGGCAAGAGAGACCCGTGACCCGAGCCTAGTTGAGGGTGCCGTCAACCAGGGTCCGCTGGCGCCGGTTAGCGGAGAAGATATGGCCGCGGCGATCCGTGAACTGCAAGAGCAGTTGGACGCACACGTCAACTTTGCGGGGTTGAGCGGTCTTGACGACGCGGACATCACTAGTGCCTTGGTCAGCGTGGAGCGGCTCGCATGGCAAGTGCAGTCCCTGCAGGTCGGATTGGCCTACCAGGCTTACGACCGGTCCGTCAGCCGCCCTAAAGGGGAGTCACTCTCTTTCAAACATGGCTGTGCCACTCCAACCGAGTATCTTCAGCGCACTACGCTCATTTCGCGGGCGGAGGCGGGGCGAAGGATGAGGCTCGCACGAAGTGTCTCTGAGGACATCTCCCTAACTGCGGCTCACATCCCTCCCCGTTTCCCCTACGTGGCGCAGGCGGTGTGCACCTCCGCCATCCCCATGGAGTCCGCCCGCACCATTTCCAACACTTTGTTCAAGGTGCATTGGGCGAACGCCAAAGTACTTGAAATCGCTGAAAAAAACTTGGTTGAGGCTGCGACCGGCCTCGACCTCGAAACGGGGACCCTGCAGCAGCTCTTGGAAGACGAAGAGAAAAGGGACGCCCCCAACCTGCTTAAAGACCATTCTGAGCGCGGCTTGCTTGACCCGCTCGAAGGGGGCGAGGAAACTCCTGCCCCGCAAGCCGACCCGTCACTCGCGCAGAACGGGGACTCGTTGAGGACCCTGTGTGGCGTGTGGTCCCAGTTCATTGATCAGGATGGGACTCTCCCCAAGGACAAGGATGTTCTTGCGGCCCGCGGGATCCACTTGGGGCAAGCGAGTGGGGGACTAGTCCCCGTGCGGGGGCGCCTGCTACCGGAGGTCGCAGCAGCGTTCTCTAACCTGTGCGACGCCATCAACGCACCCCGCAACCAGCGGCCCAAAGATGCCGTTGAAGCTCAGCAGGGCGAAGGGGAGGAGGCCTCCCTGAAGAGTGAGGCGTTCGTGGAACGTTGGGCGCCGCGCGGCGGCAACGAGATCGACCCGGATGGTCGCAGCCCGGATAACAAACGCCATGACGCGTTCGCGGCGATCCTTGGGGTCGCAGCAGCGTCCTCGGAAGTCCCAGATCACGGTGGCGCCCCAGTGACGGTGCTGGTGCAAACCACTGAAGAGGCGCTGACGGACAACGGCGGCGCGTGGCTGCACGGGCCGGGAGGCAACGTGTCCCTCCTGTCCCCACAGGCCACTAGGCATGCGGCGTGTGCGGGTGCCCTCCAGTGCTACGCACAAAACGCTTCAGGGAGGCTTGTCGCGTTGGGGAACAAGCAGCGTGTCTTCACGGCGCACCAGAGACGAGCCATCGTGGCGCGTGACGGCGGCTGCGTGATCCCCGGATGCTCGACTCCACCCGCGTGGTGTGAAATCCACCACGTGCTACCCCACACGCACGGCGGTGAAACCCACGTGGACAACGGCGTGGCCCTCTGCTGGTTCCACCACAGAAGCATTGAGACCAGTGGGTGGGGCATCCGGACGGAGAAGGGGGTGCCTCAAGTGAGGGCGCCCGGCTGGTTGGACCACAAGCGCCAGTGGAGGTCGGTGCGGCCCCGCAACATGCCACCAGATGGCAGCGGGTGAGGAAAATAGCAGGCTCCTGCCTTGGAGTCCCAAAGATCCCCCTATAGGCTTGGCTGTGCTGCCCAGGCGAGGGAGGCGAAACGCCTCCGTTATCGACAGGGTCTCTACCTCTTGTCGGGCACACCAGCCACCCAAGTTGCCGCTTGGGTGGGAATCGAAACAGAAGAGGTAACAGAATGGCTGCAACACAAGTCAACATTAGGGGTGCCATCCGTGAAGAGGTTGGCAAGGGGGCTTCTAGGCGCGCCCGCCGCGCGGGTCTAGTTCCCGCGGTCTTGTACGGGAAAGAGTTGGACTCCGTGCACCTCGACCTGCCGGGTCACGAGATCTTCCTGATCACGAAAGACACTGCGAACGCGGTCCTGAACGTCTCCTACGGTGACAAGGAGCAGCTCGCACTGGTCTGGAACATTCAGCGTCACCCCGTGCGCCGCGACATCATCCACGTCGACCTGCTAGCGGTCACCGCCAGTGAACGCGTCGAAGTTGAGGTCCCAATCTTCATCATCGGTGACCCCATGCCGGGCACGCAGCTGCAGCAAGAAGAGTTCGCCGCGCTGCTCTCCGCCCCCGCCATCTCCATCCCGGAATCCATCGACATCGACGTTTCCGAACTTCCCTTGGGCACCACTCTCTACATGCGCGACCTGGTGATGCCGGAAGGCTCTGAGGTCGTTGAAGACCACCTCGACCGTGAGGTCCTCGCCATCACTGAGATCCAAGAGATCGAGGAAGAGGTTGAGGAAGCTGAAGAAGAGGTTGAAGAGGCGACCGGCCAGGAAGACGCTGGCGAGGACGACTAAGTTGCCTCACCTACACGCGGTCATCCCCGCGGGTGGAAGTGGGACGAGGTTGTGGCCGCTGTCTAGGGCGGCCCAACCCAAGTTCCTCCTAGACCTGGCGGGCGGTGGACGCTCAATGCTGCAGGAGACAATCCTCAGGTTGGCGGGGCTATCCAAATCGATCACGATAGTCACTGGGGCCCCCCACCGGGAACGCGTGTGCCAGCAAATCCGGGAGTTCCGCGCCGGTGGCCTAGACATCAACGTCGTGGTTGAACCGGACGGTCGCGACTCCATGCCAGCGATAGGGCTAGCCGCAGCCCTCTTGCGCAAAAAGTATGGTGACGAGGCAGTGGTCGGCTCATTTGCGGCCGACCACATCATCACCGACCCCCACAACTTTCAGCGTGCAGTGGAAGACGCACAGGGCGCAGCTAGACAGGGTTTCCTGACCACCATAGGGGTGGCGCCGTGGGAGCCCTCTTCAGCGTTCGGTTACATTCAGCCTTCCGACGTGGAAGTGTCTCCCGGCTGCCAGTTGGTGGCCCAGTTCGTGGAGAAACCCAGTGTCGAGGTCGCCGAAGAATACGTGAATCAAGGATTCCTCTGGAACGCTGGAATGTTCGTCTTCCAAGTGGGCCCCCTATTAGGGGACCTGCAACGCTTACACCCCACCATGGCTGAAGGGCTAGACATTATCGCGGCGTCTTGGGGGGACTTGGATGGCTGCGTGGACGCGGGGCTTCCCGACGAAGCGCGAGAAGCGTGGGCGGGCCTGCCCCGCATCGCTATTGACCATGCGCTCGCCGAACCGCTCGCCGCTGAAGGCAAAGTCGCGGTAGCGAAAGCTCAGATGGACTGGAATGACGTTGGCGACTTCACGGGGTTGCCCGCCACCCGAACTGCGCTACCGCCGCTCCTCATCGATTCTGACGGGTCAATCGTCCTCGTCCAACGCGGAGTCAAGAAACAGGTTGTTGTCATAGGGGTCCCCGACGCTGTCGTGGTGGACACGGAGGACGCACTCCTTGTCACCACTAGGGCCTTCGCGCAGCGCGTGAAAGAGGCGCCCGCCCGCCTGAAAGAACTGGGGAGAGGCGACCTAACCTGATGGCTTCGCCCGGGGACGTCACCGCGGACGACTGGCAGAAGTTGAAGGAAGCCGCTCGCGGAATGCTTGACCGGGCGTACGCCCCCTACTCCCACTTCCCTGTCGGCGCCGCCGCTCTCGTGGACGACGGGCGGGTTGTGGTGGGAGCGAACGTTGAAAACGCCTCCTACGGGCTGACCCTGTGCGCGGAGTGTTCCCTAGTCTCGGACCTCGCTAAAACGGGTGGCGGGTCGTTGGTCGCGTTTGTTTGCGTGGACGGGGACGGGGAGCCGTTGGCGCCGTGCGGGCGTTGCCGGCAACTGTTGGCGGAGTTCTCAGCTGTTGGCATGCGCCTCGCAATGCCAGCGGGTGAAATGACCATTGAGGAAGTGTTACCGGGAGCGTTCCGACTGTGAAGACCTTTGATGTCACAGAAGTGATCAGGCGTAAGAGGGACGGGGGAGTCCTATCGGAGCCCATGATCCAGTGGGTTGTTGACGCTTACACGAACGGCGTTGTCTCCGAAGAGCAAATGGCTGCCCTAGCAATGGCGGTCTTTATTCGGGGAATGAACCGGGAAGAAACAGGCCAGTGGACCGCGGCAATGACGAACTCGGGGAAAACCCTCGACTTCTCCAAGCTGGGTAGGCGGACCGTGGACAAGCATTCGACGGGTGGGGTGGGCGACAAAATCACGCTGCCACTGGCCCCCTTAGTCGCGTCTTTTGGGGTTGCGGTGCCCCAACTGTCGGGCCGCGGCCTCGGACACACTGGCGGAACGCTAGACAAAATGGAGTCGATAGCGGGCTGGCAGGCGAACCTGTCCGAACAGCGCTTGCGGGAGATCCTGAGGGGCCCCGCTGGGGCAGTGATCTGTGCGGCCTCCGAAAATCTAGCGCCTGCTGACAGGAAACTCTATGCGTTGCGGGACGTGACGGGAACAGTCGACTCGATTCCCCTCATTGCGTCTTCAATCATGTCGAAGAAAATTGCTGAGGGTACGGGCGGACTCGTTCTAGACGTAAAAGTTGGCAGCGGAGCGTTCATGAAGGACATTGCGAGTGCCACCGAGTTAGCTGAAGTGATGGTCGACCTGGGGGCCCAAGTGGGCTTGCCAACCTCCGCGTACCTGACCAACATGAACACGCCACTTGGACTCGCCGTGGGGAACGCGCTTGAAGTGGCTGAAGCGGTTGAAGTCCTCAAGGGTGGGGGCCCGCGGGACGTCGTGGAGTTAGTTGAAGTGTTGGCAACGGAGATGCTCGCCCTCGCCGGGGTGGAAGACGCAGACGTGAGGGGCGCGCTGCAACATGGGCGCGCAATGGACCAGTGGCGGGAAATGGTGCGCGCCCAAGGCGGAGATCCGGACGCCCCACTACCAACCGCGAAACACACGGAAGTTATCCGCGCAGGTGAGAGTGGTTACGTGGGGTCCGTGGACGCGTGGGGAGTGGGTGTTGCGGCGTGGCGGCTGGGTGCGGGCAGGGCCCAACCGGGGGATAAAGTGCAGGCGGGGGCTGGCGTCGAGCTGTCCGTCAAACCAGGGGACTGGGTGGATCGGGGCGCACCGCTGCTCACTTTGCACACGGACACTGAAAGTCGAATCCCCCGCGCCGTGGAAGCGCTCGAAGGAGCGGTCACTCTGACTCAAGTTTTGCCGGAGCTGGAACCGCTAATCTTGGGGAAAATAGAGGAGCGCACATGACTGACATAGCAAAGATGGTGGACCACACACTGTTGGCCCCCGAGGCGACAAAAGCGGACGCGCAAAAACTTGTGGAAGAAGCGACAGAACTTGGAGTGCACGCAGTGTGCGTCTCCCCTTCCCTGCTGCCGCTCGACGTGCCCGAAGGGTTGAAGGTGGTTGCGGTCGTTGGGTTCCCTTCCGGCGCGTCCAAGCCAGCCGTGAAAGCTTTGGAAGCCCAGCAGGCCGCGGCAGATGGGGCGGACGAGGTCGACATGGTGCTGAACCTCGCCAACGCCGTTGAGGGGGACTACGAGGCCGTGGAAGCCGAAGTGCAGGCGGTCCGTGACGCCGTCCCCAACGCGGTGCTGAAAGTCATTGTTGAATCTGCGGTGCTAACCGATGAGCAGATCGCTGCGACCTGCGTGGCCGCGAAAACGGCGGGCGCAGACTTCGTGAAAACCTCAACTGGTTTCCACACGGCGGGTGGGGCCACCACTCACGCGGTGAAGGTGATGAGGGACGCTGTGGGCCCAGACATGGGCGTGAAAGCTGCTGGTGGCATCCGTGACGCCAAGACCGCTCAAGCGATGATTGATGCGGGCGCGAACAGGTTGGGGACGTCTCAGACTGCGAAGGTTTTAGAGCGAGATTAGGTCTCGCATGTCCTGCTTCAGCAGGCCAAGTCTCTGATCTGCGGTGGCTCGCGCCGCCGCGACGTTCCCGTCTTCCACGGGTTCAACCACTTCCAGGTAGCATTTCAGTTTCGGTTCGGTCCCTGAGGGGCGCACGACCACCCGGTCACCTCTGGCTGTCCGGAACAGCAAGCCGTTCGTGGGAGGGTCCCCCTTTGCCAAGTCAATGGTTTCTACGACGGGGGAGCTCCCCAACTCGTTGACGCCACGCGTGCGGAGGTCCTGAACCGCTTGGGTAAGCAGCTCCGGGTTTTCAACGCGGATGGTGAGAGGCGAGGTCGCGTGCAAACCGAACTGCTTGGCAAGCTCATCTAACCGGTCGCGCAGCGTCGACCCGCCCGCTTTCGCTTCCGCAGCCAAATAGGCGAGGGTGGCGCCCGCTGAGATCCCATCCTTGTCGCGCACAAACCCCGGGTCTACGCAGTAACCCAATGCTTCTTCGTATCCGAACGTGAGGTTCGGGACCCGGGAGATCCACTTGAACCCTGTGAGAGTCTCTGCGTGGTCCAAGCCGTGGTGAGCGGCCATCTCTCCCAGCAGTCGGGAAGAGACCAGTGAGTTCGCAAAAACTGCTGGCTCTCCTTCGGTAACCGCCTGCCGGATCTTGTAGTCCCCGAGGAGCGCCCCAACCTCATCCCCCGTGAGCTGCGCCCAGTCGCCGTCTCCGTGGGGGAGAGCCATTGCGACCCGGTCAGCGTCCGGGTCCAGCGCCAGCACGATGTCCGCGCCCGTTTCTTGGGCGAGGGCGAGTGCCATGTCCAGCGCACCTTCCTCTTCCGGGTTCGGGAAGGCCACGGTGGGGAAGTCCGGGTCCATCTCGTGTTGTTCAGCGACGACCGACACGCTCTTGAACCCACACTCGTCGAGCACGCGGGTGGCGAGGCCACCGCCCACCCCATGCATCACAGTCAGCACAATGTTCAGGTCCGCCTGCGGGTGCGGCACGATTTGTTTAACGCGTTCGACATAGGCGTCCACGACATTTCCACCCAGGGTTTCCCAGCCCCCGTCGGCCCGGGGGACCCCACTGGCTGAGGTGACGGATTCGATGCACTCAAAGATGCGGCTGTCGTATGGGGGGACGATTTGCGCACCTTGGCCCGAGCCCTCCACGACGCGGCCACCCAAATACACCTTGTAGCCATTGTCGGTGGCCGGGTTGTGGGAGGCGGTCACCATTACGGCCGCGTCCGCTCCCAAGTGGCGCAGCGCGAACGCTACCACGGGGGTTGGGGTCTCCTGGTTGAAGAGGAGTGCGTGCCCGCCTGCGGCCTCCACGACAGCAGCCGTGTCGTGGGCGAACTGTTTGGAGCCGTGGCGCCCGTCGTAGCCGAC